>NZ_AP024412.1:942923-1257230 GCF_016865445.1 Mariniplasma anaerobium
TAACTTTAAGATAAAAAATAGAGAAGTAATTGTTAAAAAGAGATTAGTTTGAGTTGTAAAATAAAAAGAAGTAACTAAAATAAACTCACCAAAATTTGAAGAATTAAAAGCTCTAATAACTTCTAAACTAATTCCATATAAACCTGATAAAAAAACTAAAAATGCAATATGATATTTATATTTTAGTAATCGAATCAAAATATCACCCTCTAGAAAAACAAAGCAATTTCTTTTAGATTTTTTGTCATACCTAATGCTAGCATGAGGCGTATTCTCGCCTTTTGAGAATTAAGATTATTAGTAAATATAACACCAAGTGTCTTTAATTGATGCCCTCCGCCAATATAACCATAGTTATCAAGGACTCTACCTTTTGGGCATCTTGATGTAAGGACTACAGGAATGTTATGATCGATTGCATTTTTGATTCCTTCAACCATTGATGGTGGGACATTGCCACGGCCAAGTGCTTCAATTACAATTCCCTTTATTTTACTTTCAACTAGAAAGTTTAGTATAAGTGAACTACTACCTGCAGAAATTTTTACGATTTCTACATTTTGTTCAATAGCTTCTGGTCTTATGATTTTTCGAAAATCAGGAGCTTTTCTTGTATATATTACATTTTCTTGCTCAACGATTCCAATTGGCCCAAACTCTAAAGACTTGAAAGTGTCTAATGAAAGTGTATGAGATTTAGTAACTTCAGATGCTGTATTGACTTCATCATTTAAACAAACTAAAACACCTTTGTCTTTTGACTGATCATTAGAAGCAACTAGTATAGAAGATACAAGATTACTCAATCCATCAAAACCTAATTCAGAGAAAGATCTCATGGATCCTGTAAAAACAACTGGCTTAGAAGAAGCTAAATATAGATCTAAAAAGTATGCAGTTTCTTCCAAAGTATCCGTCCCATGAGTGATGACAACACCATCAATTCTCGGCTCTTCAAGTAGTGAGTTGGTAAGCTTAGCCAGTTCAAACATGTCAGAAGGCGTGATGGCTGGAGAGGGTTTTAATGAGAAAAGTTTAGTCTCCAACACAACATTTTTTATCTCTTTAGATATGTCATTTATGAGTTCATTTTGGTTGTCTATGATTTGGTTCATATTTGTATTATGATCGCGTTCCATAGATATTGTGCCACCAGTAAAGATGACTATTATTGTTTTTTTATTCATATTATCACCATTTATATTGTATCACAGATAGCGTACAATCGTATCAACAAATAACTAGTACAAAAGCAGTAAATAACGAGGGTCAGAGCATTTATATAACCATAAGGTCGAAATAAGAAGGTAACGTAGTTATTAACTTATCCACAGCAAACCCACTAATAGCACGGTTAAGCATATAACTAATGGTTTACATAATATATATTATACGAATAAACATAGAATGTGAAATAGAAGAATTGATGGTTTTATCACCATACTGTTATGCGCGTGACCATGATAAAAATATGCAAAATACACTTCTACCACTATTAAATGACGTCATATTTTGTATATGAATGTAATAAATAAACACGAGAGTAGTTTTTGAGCGATCTAATATACTTCGGCTGTATGAATGTATGTCTAAAGCCCTCAAAACGTGAAATGACGTCTTTTGGGTGTTTTTGCTCTAATTTTACATACCCTATTTTATCTACTAGTTCTTCTTCTATGAATATGCATGTGTCTTGTTAATTGTTCACTTTTTTTAAAACCATGCTGGCGTGAGTTTATTTATTTTTATATGTGTATTTTAATCACAAAGTTTTTCCACGCACACCATCTTATCTATTTTTAATAATCACTTCTATTCATCTATTACATATTGAAATACACTTTTATATAATCGTACTATTTTTGCTATACGTGTTTTAAGAGATCTAATTGTATAGTTGTTAAGCTTGTAGTTTTAAAGTGTCTCAAAACGTGTGTGGTATTATCCAATGAATTCTAAACTTTTTGTATCTTGTTCTTCTCTTCTGGTTATACATGTAGTATCTTCAGTTATTCAAGAAAATTCTTTCAATATGAAAATTAGCATTTTTATTTTTTAAGTTTTTAATGAGTTGTTTATTTTAAGTAATGTTGTCTTTAGGATTCATGCCTATATTTAATAGACACTATAATAACTTGTAAATATCAAAAGTTACAGCATCACTCTTATAAATTAAAATTTCATGACAACTACACCTAATTATTAAAATCACATATTTTTGTATTTTATTTTATTATATATAAATATTATAAACAATTAAAATACACATATAAGTTTACAAATACTAAACTTATAAAAATAAAGAAAAGGCATATTGCTATACCTTCGTTTTTTTTATACATAACTATCTACTTTGTTAATCACTTAGTAATCTTAGTTAATATAGACTACTTATATTAATCAGAGCTAGATTCTTCTACTTTGATATACTCTATAATAAACTACAATAGTCCATAGTCTTTTAATGAACTATCATCTCATATAACATATCATCAGCATAATTATCATTGACTTAATTAATCCAGTTTTTAATAAGTTCTATAATCTCTTCAGACTTTTCAAATATTGCAACATGCCCACAATCTTCTAATAACACAAGAATGCTATCTTCTATTTGTTCTTGCATAATCTTTGAAAACTTTGGAGGTTTAAGTATATCATCCTTACCGCAAATAATAAGCGTAGGTGCCTTTATTTCATTTAATCGATTCGTCATATAGACATCATCATTAAACGTCTTATACAATATAATCTGTCCTTCTAAATAGCTTGGATCAACATGTCTTGTTGCTTCTGCACGTTGTTCCAAAAAGGCCATATTTTCCTTCATAAATTTTGGTCCATATATGCTTTTTGCCATACCCCAAAAAAAGGCATATCCATCTTTCTTTTCACATAGATCAATCCATGAATTTATTTCATTAACCATATCTTGATCAGTCTCACTTACTGAGTCTATAATAACTAGTGATTTAACAATCTCAGGAAATCTAAATCCAATATTTAAAGCAACTTCACCACCATAGCTAGTACCTACAAAATGAGCCTTATCAATATTTAAGTTTTTTAGTATTTGAACAGTTTCTTTCGCATGTTCTTCGAAGGTATAAGCACAGGCAGGTTTATCAGATTTTAACTGACCCTTAAAATCATGAAGGATTATTCTATAACCTAATTTAACAAAAGGCTTCATAATTGCATACCAACTATTTGTTGATGCCATGACACCATTTAAAAATACAATCACTTCACCATTTGGATTTCCTAAATCTTCTACAAATAATTCTAAGTCATTTATCTTCATAAATTTATCTCCTTATAAAAAAAGGGCATAGCCCTTTTAGTAATTTATAAATTCTAAAATATCTTTGGTTAATTGATCAGGAACATCTACTAATGGAGAATGTCCACAATTTTCATAAACAATTAATTTAGAACGTTTCTTTAAGGCGTTTACATTTTCTAAAACCATATATTCTGGAACTGTAATATCTTTGGTTGCCCATGTATGTAATACAGGTGCTTTTACTTTAGAAATATTGTTTGATCCAGCGTTGTACATATTGTGTTGATCTGACATATTTAAGTTAGCCAAAGCCCAATCTGCATCTGCTAAATTTCTTTGTTTTAATGATTCATCAATCCATAATTTGTTGTCTTCTTTTGAAGGCTTATTTACTGTATAAATAGTAACTCCAAATATGTAGCTTACAAAGTCAAAATTGCCTTCTTTTTGTGCATTAAGTAAAGGTAGTATTTGGACTGGGTCTTTTGCCATTTCATCAGGTGATTCATAGACTTGACCAATCATTGGTTTGCCTAGTGCATCTTTTTTAAATATTGGATATCCACGGTGCGTTGTTGAGTTAATTAAAACCAAATGTTCAACCATCAAAGGATAGTGTGCAGCAAACTCTAAAGCAACTCCTCCACCAAGTGACCAACCAATCACATCAGCTGATTTAATGTCTTTAGCTTCCATGAATAATTTAAGATCTTCAGCAAGGTCATAAAGTGATGAAATTCTTCTATAATATGTTGAATCACCAAAGCCTCTTAAGTCTGGAGCAATCACTCTTACATCTTTAGGTAATCTATCAAACAAAGGTGTGAAATGCAGTGATGATGAAAAATTACCATGTACTAACAAAATCACTTTTTCACCAGCGCCTTGTTCCACATAATGATAGACTTCACCATTTTTTAAAACGATTTTTCTTTTTTCCATTTTGTTACCTCCTATACTTGATAACTTGTTTGTTTGGTATTAATAAAACCCAATACTAGAGATACAAAAACCATAGGTGTTTCATACATTGATGCATGTCCCACTCCAGGTAAAATCACTAGACTTGATTCTTTAATATGTTCGTTTAAATATTTTTGATTATTGATTGGTGTTAGATAATCTTCATCAGCTGCAACAATCAACGTTGGAGCAGTTATTTGATCTAGTCTATCCCTAACATCATAGTGTTCTGCACTATTGGTTAAACGTTCCATAGCATCTAAGAAATCTGGGTTAGAAAAGATAGGTAATAAGATTTCTTCACGTTTCTTCATCCAGGCTAATCTTGACTCATAAAAGCTTGGAGAATAGATAGCTGGAATGGTAGCTTGATAGTAAGTTTTACCATCTCTTGTTCTTCCAATTGAATTCCATTTATAACCGATTTCTGCAAGCCAAGGTGAGGTGTAAGGTGTCGTATTAAACAAAACGAGTCTATCGACTAAATTTGGATGTTTTACAGCGAATTCTAGCGCAACTTCTCCACCATATGAAATACCTACAATACTTACTTTACTTAAATTTAATTCTTTAATTAATGCTTCTATAATTTGGACTTGTAGATCTTGTGTATAAACACTAGATTTTAATTTTGCTGATTGACCTTGATCCAAAAAATCGAGTCTGATACACATATTGTTTTCAGAAAAAGATTCCATGAATGGTTCCCAGCTTTTCGTAGACATCATAATACCATTTAAGATGACAAATGGTTTTCCTAAACCTTTAACATCATAATATATGTCTCGTCCTTTAAATATTAATTGTGCCATATTATTCTCCTTGAATATAACCAAGATTGATTGCTTCTTTAGTTAATTCATCTCTAAATTTTGGATGTGCAATACTGATTAGTAAATGAACACGTTCATTTACTGTTGTTCCTCTTAAGCATACACAACCATATTCTGTAACTACATAATCTACATCAGATCTAGATAGAGTAACTGCTGCACCTGGTTTTAAGAAAGGTACAATTTTAGAAATTTCTTCTCTTTCTCCAGTTTCTGGATTTTTAACATTTGCAGTTGAATAAAGTGTAATAAAGCTTTTACCACCTTTGGAATTTTGAGCTCCAACTGCAGTATCAACTTGACCACCTGTTCCACTAAATTGTTTGTATCCAATAGATTCAGATGCACATTGACCAGTAAGATCAACTTCAATAGTTGTATTAATTGAGATTTGATTATCATTTAATCCAATAATATGAGGATCATTAACGTAATTTCCATTTAAAATTTGAACACTTGGATTGTTATCAATGAAATCATATAATTCTTGAGTACCTAATGCAAAACAACATACATGTTTACCAATATGTGTGTTTTTCATCTTGCCATTAGCTGCTCCTGATTTAATAAGATGCATAAATCCTGTAGTTAACATTTCTGTATGAATACCAAGATTCTTTTTGTGTAGTAATTGTTGTGCGACTGCATTTGGAATGCCACCAATACCTAATTGAATGGATGATCCATCTTCAATAAGATCAGCAATATATTTTCCGATTTTAATATCTTTTTCGTTTGGAATAGCATCAGGTAGTGTTGGTGCTGGATAATCAGCATCAATGATATAATCGATATCACTTACATGAACTTCTAAATCACCAAATGTTCTTGGGAAATTTGGATTGACTTCAATGATTACGATATCTGCTAATGCTATAGCTTCTTTTTCATAAACATTAGATAATGATAATGAAACAAAGCCATGTTTGTCTGGTAGAGTTGATATACCAACGAATATGTGAGGTCTCTTATGCTCAAAGCGCTTACGACCAGCTAGATGTAGATGATTTGGAATAAAGCTTATGTTCCCGTTTTTTGAAGCTTTTCTTAGTGAGGGACCATAAAACCAACTGTCAACTGAAAATGATGATTTGTAAAGTGGATTCACAAAAAATTCAGCATTTTCAAATGGTAAACAATTCGTAACATGTACGTTAGTTAATTTGTCAGCACGATTGTGCAATTCATTTAGAAATAATTTTGGTTCAGCACCAGCCATACCAATAACGACGACGTCGTTTGATTTAACTAACTTAGTTGCCTCTACAGCAGTAATTTTTTTTGGAGTTTTCATAATGTCCTTCTTTCTTAATCAGAAATGTATTGAGTTAAGGGGAGTAATGAATACTCCCCTTGCGTCAACATAATTGTAATAATTTTTAAATGTAATTTAAATTATTTAGCTCTTACTGTTTCAATTGCTTCAAGACCAATAATCTTAGTGAATGAAGTTGTTGGAGCATAAACTAATTTATTTAATGCTAACATTGATAAACCAGTTCTGTTACCATCTGCCCAGTTAACTGTACCACTCATAGGAAGTGAAAGTGGAGATTCTTCAGCAGCAGCAATAAATGATTCCCAAGTTACTGTGTCTAAGTCTACTCTTTCAAGTAAAGTTACGAATGTTTGTGCAGCGATATAACCAGCGATTGCATAAGCGTTAGCCCATAAATCTTTAGCAGCTGTATCTCCATCAGTACGATCTGATGAATTCATATCATGAACAAATGTATCCCAATATGTAGCAGTGAAATTTGCAAGGTAAGCAAAGTCAGGGAATGCCCAACCAGCTAAAGTGCCATCTCCACCAATTTGTGCAGCAGTTGGAGCAGGAGCGCCAGCTTCAGAAATGTCAACCCATGCATTTGCATACACTTCGAATGGAAGTGGTGTTGTAGCATCTGCCATAGCTGGAGCAAATACGCCAGCACTGTTTACATAACTTGATAATACAGGAACTGTAGATTCAGCAACTCTTAAAGCAGTAGCCATTGCAGTAGCAGGAGCTTGATTAGCAGAGAATAAGAATACTGCAGGATCTAAGTCTAATGCAACTGAAGCAACAGCGCTTGCAGTTGATGCACTAAATGGTAAGTAAGTTACTCTATCAGCAACTTCTGCAGATGCAACTTCATCAGCAATACCAACTTTGATTGATTGACCAGCGTCATCATCAGAGTATAATACAACGATTTTGTCATCAGCAGCTAATTTAGCATCGCCAGCAGCACCAAAGATTGATTCGTTAAGTGCTCTAGCAACCATCATTCTACCTTCTGTACGATAAATAGGTTGAACTGATAAGATGTTGTTACCTGGTTGGTTTTCATAAAATAATGAGTTTACACCAGTTACACCATAAACCATAGGAATGCCTGATTCTAATAAATAATCCATAGTTGAGTTAACTGTATTAGTTCCAAAATGTCCAACAAGTGCGAATACATTGTCTTCTTCAACTAATTTTTTAGTATAAGCTAAACCTTGAGCTCCATCAAATCCATCATCATAATGAATAAAATTGATGTCTCTTCCATCATGTGTTGCATTGTATTCATCAAATACAACTTGCATAGCAAGGTTAAATGGTACACCAACACCAGCAAATACACCACTTGTAGCCGCTGTATTACCAACAATAATTTCTGTTTCTGTAATACCCGGAGTTCCTTCTTCAGTTTGACAAGCCATCAAACCAAAAGCAAAGGTAAATACGATTAATACTAATAAAAACTTTTTCATTTTTTTCTCCTTTATTTTTTTGTGCTTTTGCACTATTGTTACTAAACTTTATTGCTTACTCAACTACACCGAGATAAGCGCTAATTAAATCTTTATCATTGAGAAGATCTTTTGCTTTTCCTTCAATCTTGACTTTCCCAATTTCTAATACATAAGCATAATCCGCAATTTTTAATGTTTGTCTTGCGTTTTGCTCAACAATTAAAATGGTTCTACCATCTTCCTTGATTTTTTTAATGATATTAAAAATATCACGAATAATAAGTGGTGCAAGTCCTAATGATGGCTCATCGAGTAATAATAACTCAGGAGCTCCCATTAGTGCTCTACCAATCGCAAGCATTTGTTGTTCACCACCAGATAGTGTAGATGCTTGTTGCTTTCTTCTTTCTAATAAGATAGGAAAATATCCATAAACTTCAGTTAATAAACCTTTAATACGAACTTTACGAGATGTTTTAACTCCTTGTTCATCAGTTTTAGCTTCAATTGAATACGCACCAACTAATAAATTTTCTTCAACAGTTAATCCATTTAAAATCATGCGTCCTTCTGGTGATTGCATAATGCCTTTTTGTACAATTTTATATGCATGTTGATTTTGAATTTCTTCACCATTATAAAGAATTTGTCCATCTTTAACTTTTGTGAATCCTGAGATAGAACGAATGGTAGAAGTTTTACCAGCTCCATTAGCTCCTAGAATTGCTACAATAGATCCTTTTTCTACATGCATTGAAATACCTTTAACTGCTTTTACGATACCATAGTCGATTTCTAAGTCTTTAATTTCTAATATGTAATTACTCATCATCGTCATCTCCTAGGTAAGCTTTACGAACTTCAGGGTTTGATTGAATTTCTTTTGGAGTACCTAAACCAATAAGTTTACCAAATGAAATTGCACAAATTCTATCACATATAGACATAACAAGTCCCATATCGTGTTCAACTAAGAAAATTGTGATACCATATTCTTTGTTTACTTTTCTAATAACGTTTGCTAAATCTTTTGTTTCAGCATCATTAAGTCCAGCTGCTGGTTCATCTAAAATGATGAGTGCAGGATCCGTCATTAATGTACGAGCTAATTCTATTTTCTTTAGCACACCATAAGGTAGTCCGTATGGAGATCTAAATGCATATTCTTCAATACCTAAATTTTTTAAAATATTATAACCTTTTGTTCTAATAACTATATCTTCTCTTAATAATTTTCTAGTATGTGCCATATGATCTGCAAATGATGTGATTAGTAGAGAATGAGCAGCAACCATTAAATTGTCTAATACGGTTAATTCCCAAATAAGTTCAACATTTTGGAAACTTCTTGCGATACCTTCTTTAATCATATTATGTGTTTTATAATCATATAAACTAACGATATGATTTTCTTTGTTTCTTAAGATCATGTTTCCAGCAGTTGCTTTATAGAATTGTGTAATACAGTTGAATATTGTTGTTTTACCAGCACCATTTGGTCCAATAAGGCCAAAGACTTCACCTTTATATACATCAAATGATAAATCATTGATTGCTTTTATACCACCAAAGAACATCTTAAGATGGCTTACAGATAAGTGGATACGATCATTTTCAATCATTTTCATTACGGTTTCTACTTTATCTATAACAATTTCTAATTTTTCTATATTTTTTTCGGATACTTTTTCACCCTTAGACTGAGCCTTTTTTAATTCAGCTAGTTTAGGTTTGTATTTATCTAATAATTTTTGATCTTCTTGATGACGATTTTGATTGAATTTAATGATAAGATTTGTTAGTCTCTTATTTTCTTTTTCCATTTTTTCAATCTTAGCTAAATTTTTCTTTAAGAACATTTTAACATTTTTTTCAAGTTTTGTACTCTTGATTTCCATATTTTTAAATTGTTCTTTTTTTCTTTCATCTAATGCAGTAATTTTAGCTTTAACTCTTCTTGTTTCTTCTGCAACATCTTTAACGTGACGTAATTTTTGTTCAATCGTTTCAACATATGCTTTACGTTTTTCTTGTTGTTCTTCATCCCATGATTTAAGTAGAAGTTCAGCTTGAGTTTTGTCTTCAGTTCTAAATGTTTTTGTTTTAAACTTTCTTCTTGACCAGTATACTTTCTTATCATAACTTTCAATTTTTTTATTGCGTTTAATATCTACGCTAGTTAGGCCACCAATTTGTTCATTTAAAGGTGCGATATCTTCTGTATAGTAGTCATTAATTAATTTAGTTTCTTTTTGGATATAATTATCATATTTTTTACTATATTCAAATGCTAACCCTTTTAGATAATTAATTTTTAATACTAGCTTACGATGTTTATTAACATTATGATTATTTATAAATCTTTCTAAAATCGTTCCTGGCTTATTCTTCAGTTCCATAAACTCTCTCCTTTAACTTAAGTCTTGTTTTAATAAAGAGTCTCTTGATGTCACCAAATAATTGGATTAAACCACCAGGATAGAACATAACTACGATGATAATTAATAAACCATTAATAATGATTGAATAACTACCAAGATTTAAAGGCTGTAAAACAGCAAGATTTAAACCAAATATAACAAATGTTCCAAGTAAAATACCCCAAATTGATTTAGTACCGCCAATAACTACAGCTGCAAGTATATTTAATGCGAATGCTAATCCTACTGAAGTTACATCAGCATTTCTAACAAACATTAAACTTAAGATACCAGCAAGTGTACCAAATACGCCTGATATTGTAAACGCAAATAAACGGTATTTAATCAAACTGATTCCCATTGTTTGAGCAGCAGTTTCACTGTTTTTCATGGATAATAATGCACGACCAGTTGGAGAGTTAATCAAGTTATAGACAACACTCATTCCGATCACCACGAAGACTGCTATGAAAAAGAGTGTGGAGTTCGAATCAAATTGAATACCTAAGAATGCTAAAGGTCTACGAACAGCTCCTGATAAGAAGCCTCCCGATGTACCTGATGCATATTCAGGAATGTTTTTAATAATTTCAACTACTATTTGTGATAATCCCATCGTTACAATTGCCAAGTACATCCCAGCAATACGCAATGATACGAACCCAAAGAGTAGGGATACGGTAATTGAAATAAGGATAGCACCAACAATGGATACAGTAAGTGGTAATGTCATAAAGCGGTATAAATAGTGAAGCGAGAATGCTCCTATACCAACAAATGCACCAGTACCTAATGAAGCTAGTCCACCATAACCAAGTAGTAAAGCAAAACCTAGTCCAGCAAGATAGAAATATGATGTGGTTACGATTGCCCCGAATAAATCAGGTGGAATCACACCAGATAAAAATCTTAAAACAATTAGAATAAGTCCAAATACTAGAAATCCAAACTTAGGATTCTTAAAGAAGGGTTTTAATTTTTCGCGATATATTCTTCTCATATGATTACACCTTCTTAATAACTTTCTTACCAAAGATGCCTACTGGCTTAATAAGCACAGCAATCATAATTGATAAATATAAGATGGTATTACTCCATTGAGCAAGATTCCAGTTTACTAATATTCTAGGGAATAATGATTGTCCAGTTGTTAGCATGAATGCTCCAGCTAATGGACCATAAAATGATGAAAAACCGCCTAGGATGGATGCATAAAATGCATTAACCTGCATATCAATCATAGCAGTTGAAGATAG
Organism: Mariniplasma anaerobium; assembly: GCF_016865445.1. Classification (GTDB taxonomy): domain Bacteria; phylum Bacillota_I; class Bacilli_A; order Acholeplasmatales; family Acholeplasmataceae; genus Mariniplasma; species Mariniplasma anaerobium. The sequence continues at coordinate 954,409 of NZ_AP024412.1, forward strand.
TGAACCTATCGCTGCTGTGTAAGTGATTGCTGATAGCGCACCAAGTGCACCTGCAATTGCCCAACTAAATGCATTTACAAAGTCTGTATTGATTCCCATAAGTCCAGCTACTTTTTCATTTGATGCAACTGATCGAACACCTAAACCCCATTTAGTATATTTTAATAAGACAAATATTGATGATATGATAATTGCTGCCAATCCTAAAGTAATTAAATTATGAATTGGTAATATAACGCCCAATATTTTAACTGTTTCATTTGAAAACTTGAAACTAACTCTAGTCACGGTAGATCCAAATAGAATTGGAATAAGACCTGTTATGACAATAACAAGTCCCATAGTTATAATTTGTTTTGTTGCGACATTTGTATATTTTGCATTTTTGAAAATAACTGCATGTATCAAAAAGCCTGCAACAAATGATACTGCGATACCCACAAATAGGGGTATTAATAATTGTGAAAATGAATTAATGACAACACTAGGCGTACCTAATAAATCATTAACACCTTGCTTATCTATGAAATAACTGGTAGCGTAAGCACCAAGAATTCCTAATGAACCTTGAGCAAAGTTTGTTGTCGAACTTGTTTTAAAAATCAAAACAATACCAAATGTGGCTAACGACAAGAAACTAAATGAAATCAATGAGCTCATAATGACGCTTATAATATCTGATAATAACATAATTTACCTCTCATTCGTAATTAATAATCTTTTAACATAAAACGTGTTATGTTAGCCCCATTTAATAATATTTGCTGCCCACACATATCCAATACCAGCAGCTAACATACAGACGATTGAATCGTCTTTAACTTGGCCGCTTTGAAGTGCTAAGTGCAAAGATAATATTTGATCAATTTGGCCAATGTGACCATAGTTTTCTAAATAAATTGTTTGTTCAGATGTCAATCCTAATTGATCCAACATAAATTGATGGCCAGAACGTTTAATATGAAGTATGTCTAGAAAATCGATATCTGAACGTTTCATATTTGACTTTCTTAAGCTCTCATCAATACATGTTAACCAGTTTGGCATTGAAACTTCATTAAGTCTTGCTTTCATCTTTTGTGCATCAAGTAATCTTAGTGATTTTTTAGCTTCATCTAAATTATCTTTGGTAATTGGATTGCAAATGCCCCCAATTTCGACCCCAGCTGTTCTAGATAAAGATCCATCAGCAATGATGTGTGATCCTAAAAGCAAGTTTTTATTGTGGTTTTTCTTTAAAATGATTGCGCCACCACCAGCACCTAAATTATACATCATCGACATGTCTTTGTCAGCATAATCTACAAAATCTCCATTACGATATCCACCAACGACCATAACGACGTTGATTTCGTCATCTGCAATAAGCATGTCTTTTGCCATTTTCATTGCAGAAACTGTTGTACAGCAACGGTTTTGTACATCTATACCCCAAGCATTTGTTGCACCAATACGGTCTTGTATATATAGTGCAGAAGTTGTCAATGGATATTCTTTCCATTCTTCTGTAACACTTAAAATTACATCTATATCTAAAGGATTAATCTTAGTGTTTTTTAGAGCGTCTAGCGCAGCGAGTGCTCCCATTTCTTGTGTGCCATCTTGTGGCATCATTGATGGTACAGTTTTTTGTTTAATTCCTAATTTTTCAATAACAGCTTCTTCACTCCAAATACCATTTGTAGCATTTGATATTTCTTTAGCTGTCATTAATCCTTTAGGAAGATAAATACCTGTTCCAACGATACCTACGTTTGTTTTTTCCATATAAAGGAACCTTCACTTTCTAAATTTTTAAAATTAAAATTATAATCTCATGCCGCCATTAACACTTATTGTTTGTCCAGTTACATAAGAAGCTTCTTCTGATGCTAAGAATAATGCAGCATTAGCGATTTCTTCTGGTTGACCTAAACGTTTTAACATTGTTAATTGTGCAAATTTATCTAATAAATCTTGAGGAATTGTTTGTAACATTTCAGTCATAATATAACCAGGAGCAATTGCGTTAACTCTAACATTTTGGCCTTTTCTAGCAAATTCTTTAGCCCAAGTCATAGTTAATCCAATAACACCAGCTTTAGTTGCAGCATAGTTAGCTTGTCCGATATTACCAAATAATCCAACTACTGAAGAAATATTAATGATTGATCCATAATTGTTTGCAACCATTTGAGGTCCTATTAAACGTGTTAAGTTAAAAACACCTTTTAAGTTTACATCGATAACAGCGTTCCACATATCATCTGTCATTTTATGAGTCATTGCATCTTTTGTAATACCAGCATTATTAACTAAAATGTCAATTTTTCCGTATTTTTCAATGATTTCATCATAAAACTTTTGAATACCTACAACATCAGTTACATTTAATTTATAACCAAACACATTTTTACATTCATAAGATAGCTCACCCATATCAGCAGCAATAACGATTGCGCCTTCTGAAGCAAATCTTTCTGAAATTGATTGTCCTAATCCTTTAGCGCCACCTGTAACGACAGCAACTTTTCCATCTAATCTACCCATTATTAATTTCTCCTTTTATTATAATTTTTTTACAATGATTGCAGTTCCCATACCGCCACCGATACAAAGACTTGCAAGTCCGATTTTCTTATCTTCTTGTTTTAACATTTCATGTAATAAAGTTACAATGATTCTATTACCACTTGCTCCAACTGGATGTCCAAGTGCAATGGCACCACCATTAACATTTGTTTTAACTAAAATATCTTCTTTAGAAACACCAAATGCTTCAGTTAATTCTTTAATTACACCTAATGATTGTGCTGCAAATGCTTCGTTAAGTTCTAGTAAATCAATGTCATTAAATGAAAGATTAGCAAATTTTAGAGCTTGTTTGATAGCTGGAGTAGGTCCTAAACCCATAACAGATGGATCAACACCACCTTGACCAATACCAATAAGTTCAAATAAAGGTGTTAAGTTATATTTTTTGACTGCTTCACCACTTGCTAGCATTACAAAACTTGCACCATCATTAATACCTGATGATGAACCAGCAGTTACTGAACCATCTTTTTTAAAAGCAGGTCTTAAAGATTGTAATTTTTCTAATGATGTTGTTTTATTAATGTGTTCATCATTTTCAAATACGATTTCACCCTTACGAGTTTTAATAACGATTGGAACGATTTCAGCTTTAAATCTTCCACTATCTTCAGCTTTAGTAGCTCTTTTTTGAGATTCTAAAGCAAATTCATCTTGTTCTAGTCTTGTTAGTCCAAATTGAGAAACTATATTTTCTGCTGTAATCCCCATATGATAGCCTTCAAAAGCATCTGTTAATGCATCATATAGCATATGATCTTGCATAACTTGTTCGCCCATTTTAATACCAGTTCTAATTTTACTAGGGATTAAAAATGGTGCATTTGTCATTGATTCTGCTCCACCTGCAACAACTAAATCGTGGAAACCTAACATAATATTAGCATACCCATTCATTACTGTTTTCATACCACTACCACATACCATGTTAACACCGTATGCAGGTACTGATGCTGGAATACCAGACTTAATTGATATTTGTCTAGCTAAACCTTGACGTAGACCAGCAGGTAAAATGTTACCAACCAATACCTCATCTATTTTTGATGGATTTACTTTTGTTTCTTCTAGTAGTGCACGTAACACTTGTGAGCCAAAATCAGCTGGATGAACATTTGATAACGTTCCCATAAAGGTTCCAATTGCACTTCGTTTTGCGCCTACAACATAAACTTTTTTCATTTAATTTCTCCTTTTATAAAAGCGTTTACATATTATTTATAAAAACATAAAACAGCACACTGGAAATCTATGATTTGCCTTTGTTGCGTTGTTTATGTTTTTTATAACCTATTTTTATACTATGAACATATATTCATAATACGCTTATATCTTATCATATGTAAATATCATTGTCAAATAAATAATGCTACTTTTATGTAGAAAATAAAAACGGTTACAAAAAAGACAGCCAAAGCTGCCTTTATGGCTAAAGTTGATGTTTGATTAATTGTATTTCTTCCTTTAATAAAGGTAAAACTTTGTTTGCATCTGCAATAATAGATATGTCAGCAACATTGAATATAAGAGCGTTTGGATCTGTATTAATTGCGATGATCATTTCTGATTTATCCATACCACTCATATGTTGGATTGCACCACTAATACCTGACGCTACATAAACACTAGGTCTAACTGTAACTCCAGTTTGACCTACTTGTCTGTCTTTAGGTTCAATATTTTGATCTACAACAGCTCTTGAAGCTGCAACTTCTCCTCCAGTAAGTAAAGCTATTTCTTTTAATGTAGGAAACATTGTTGCAACACCACGTCCACCAGCTATAATTAATTTAGCTTTTGTTAAGTCAACGTATGCTGTTTCATTAACTTTTTTAGAAAGAATTTCTACCTTTGATTTAATAAGAATTTTTTCTTCAAAAATGACTTTTTCAGCTTTATGATTATCAAAGACTTCAATACTAAAGACACCAGGTCTAATTGTTGCCATTTGAGGTTTATGATCTGGACAAATAATTGTTGCAAATAAATTTCCACCTAAAGCTGGTCTAGTTGCAAGTAAATTTAAACGTTCTTCTGTTTGTTCAAATTCTAATAATGTAGCATCAGCCGTAAGACCTGTATGTACTCTTGCAGATAATCTTGGCCCAAGATCACGTCCAATAAGTGTTGATCCTAAAAGTAAGACATCAAAATCATTTGTTTTTATAATGTTTTCTAGTCCTTTTGTATAAATGAGTGTATCATAGGTTTGAAATTGTGGATCAACATATGTGATAATTTTATCTGCACCACAAGTTTCTAGTCTATTTATGTCTTCATCTGTTTTTTTATCTGTTAAATAAAGAGCAACAATTTGATTATCTGAATCTTTTAATAATCTTTTTGTTTCTGATAACAGTTCTAGTCCAACAGAACATATTTTTTGATTTCTTCTTTCAATAAAAATTGCGATTGATTTCATTGTGATACCTCCATATAAGGATAGATAAGTCTTGCAATCTTTTTAGCTGCTTCTTCAGGTTCTAATACTTCTTTAGGAGATTTTTGCATGACTGGTTTTGTATACGTTTTTTTAACTCTTGTTGGAGATCCAGATAAACCTATATCTTTTTGATCTATATCTAAATCTTCAAATGTAATAATATTTATATTTTTATCATAAGTTTCCCATATATCAAAAGCATTCATTAATCTAGGTTCATTCATTTCTCTAACAGTTGAAATGAGACATGGAAATGGAACACGAACTATATGTGTTTCGTCTTCATATGCTTTTTCTAAAGTAATTTTGTTATCCTTAACTTCATCTATTTTTAAGATATGTGTAACTTGAGGAATATCTAGAAATTCAGCAATTTGTGGTCCTACTTGTGCAGTATCACCATCGATTGCTTGATATCCAGCAATAACTAAATCATAATCTAGTGTTTTAATAAATGTAGATAGTATTTTTGAAGTTGCCCAAGTATCGGAACCAGCAAATTTACGATCAGTTAGTAAATAAGCATTATCAACGCCTCTTGCATAAAGTGATGTAATCATTTTATCTGCATGTGGAGGTCCCATTGTAACTGTTGTTACAGTCCCACCATATAAACTCTTAAGTGTTAATGCTGCCTCTACACCTGCTAAATCATCAGGATTAATAATACTTTTTACACCTGCACGAATTAATGTATTAGTTTCTTTATCAATTTTTATTTCTGTTGTATCAGGTACTTGTTTAACTAAGACTATTATGTTCATTATGCCAACACCTTTCCAGCAATTACCATACGTTGAACTTCTGAAGTTCCTTCATATATTTCAGTAATTTTTGCATCTCTTAAATATCTTTCAACTTCATAATCGCGAATATATCCATATCCACCCATTAATTGAATTGCTTTATCAGAAACTTCAACAGCAACTTTTGAACAATATAGTTTAGCCATAGCTGCAGAAACTGTATAATTTCTATTTTCATCTTTATCAGCAACTGCTTGATATAATAAACCTCTTGCAGCTTCTATTTGTGTTTTTAAATCTGCAATAACAAATTGTGTGTTTTGGAATTTAGATATTGGTCTATTGAATTGAGTTCTTGTTTTTACATAAGATACTGCTCTTTCAAATGCACCTTCTGCAATTCCTAATGCTTGAGCAGCAATACCAATTCTACCACCATCAAGCGTTTGCATTGCAATTTTAAATCCTTGTCCTTCTTTACCTAAAAGATTTTCTTTAGGAACACGAGCTTTTTGAAATATAAGTTCACAAGTCGATGAGCCTCTAATACCCATTTTCTTTTCTTTAGGTCCTACAGTAAATCCTTTAATATCTTTTTCTACGATAAATGCGGAAATACCTTTTAAACCTAATTCAGGTTGTGTCATCGCAAAGATGATATATACATCTGCATATCCTGCATTTGTAATAAATATTTTACTACCTGTTAATTCATAATAATCACCAAAATCAACAGCTTTAGTTTGTTGTTGTGACGCATCTGTACCAGCACCTGGTTCAGTTAAACCAAATGCACCTAAGTATTCGCCCTTATTTAATTTTGTTAAATACTTAGCTTTTTGTGCTTCACTACCAAACATAAATATAGGAGAACTACATAGTGAAGTATGTGCAGATATAATAACACTTGTTGTTGCACAATCTTTAGAAATCGTTCTTACTGTATCTATATATGCCTTTGTATCAGCACCTACACCGCCGTATTCTTTAGGGAAAGGTAATCCTAAAAGACCATATTTTCCAAGTAGTTCAACAGTTTCTGCTGGAAATCTTTCTTCTTCATCCACGCTTCTAGCCAATGGTTTAACATATGTTTTACTAAATTCTTCAACCATTTCATTTAATAAATCTATTCTCATCGTGGTGGCATCACCGTTGCTTCACCTGTAATGACAACTTCATCATTTTGATTTGTTGCAGTTGTTTTTAAGATGACACGGTTTTTACTTTCTATAATTTCAACAACTTCTACAGTTGCTTTAATGGTATCGTTAAGGTAAACAGGTTTTACAAATTTAGAATTTTGACCTAAATAAATGGTACCATATCCGGGTAGTGTTGTTCCTAATACTGTTGAAAATAGTGCAGCTACTAACCCTCCATGACATATGCGTTTTTTAAACATTGATTCTTTAGCATATACCTCATTAATGTGTACTGGATTCATGTCTCCTGTTACACCCGCAAACAAAACTACATCCGCATCTGTGATGGTTTTTTGAAAAAATGCAGCATCTCCAATGCGAAGTTCTTTAATCGTCTTTCCGATCATATGACTTCCTTCTTTCTGTATATTAAATTCTTAATATGAATAATTGTTCATGTTAACTGTATTTTAATCCTTATTTTTTTGTTTGTCAAGAGATACTATAATTTTTTCTATTGTTTTTTTAAAACATTTAAGTTAATATGGATTTAGGTGATAAAATGAACCAAACAAATTATAGGCTTCCAAAAAGAAGCGATGGACAAAGAACTTTTGATCAAATAATTGAAACAGCAAAAAAGCTATTTTCAAAAAAAGGATACTTAGCAACATCAATAAATGAAATTATACATAAATCCGGTATTGCTACCGGAACATTTTATTTATATTTTGATGATAAGTATGCATTATATTCTTATATATTAGCTAAATATAGAAAACTTATTAGAAAAACAATAAGCGAAGCGATAAAATCAGCTCCAACAAGATATGAAAAGGAAAGACTCGGATTAAGAGCGTTTCTAAAGTTTGCTTGGGATGATCCACTTGCTTATCGTATCATCTGGGAATCGATGTTTGTTGACAAACATTTGTTTAAAGAATACTATGAAACCTTTAGTAAAGATTATGTTGGACAACTAGCACATGCTGTAGGCGAACATGAAGTTAGAGATGATGTTGATTTAGAAACATTGTCATATATCTTAATGGGCGTATCAAATTTCGTTGGACTACAAGTTTTGTTTAAAGATACGTTAACAGAAAAAGAACTTGATGATATATGTGATGAAGTCATGAAGATTTTAGATAGAGGGATGTTTAAATAAATAAAAAAGCACTATTTTCTTAAATAGTGTCAGGCTGTAGACAAAGTATCATATCTTCGGATATGGTATTTTTTTTACAAAAGTGATAAAATACAAATGTGAGGACCAGTTTAAAATGTGCGGCTTAGACTGCTTAAAAACGCGTGAGCTATTAAGGTTCTAAAAGGCGTTCTGAGTCCTCCTCTTTTTTTATGTCTTTAAAAATCACTTTTACCTATATATAAATATATAGGTAAGTGGTAAAATATATGTATAAGGTGGTGCTTATATATGTTAAATAGAGATCAAAAAAACAACACCAAGAATCTACAAGTCGTTGATATTGATTCACTTGTCCCACAAAATCATTTAGTCCGCAAGGTGGATAAAGTGATGCAGTTTGATTTTATCTATGATATTGTCGAGCATTTATATTCAGATGATATGGGCAGACCTTCAATTGATCCAGTCGTTTTATTTAAAATTGTCTTTATTCAATATTTATTTAACATTCGTTCGATGAGACGTACGATTGAAGAAATCGAAGTAAACGTTGCATATCGTTGGTTTTTAGGATATGATTTTTCCGATGACATTCCTCATTTCTCAACATTTGGAAAAAATTACGTTAGACGATTTAAAGACACAGATATATTTGAAGAAATTTTCAACACCATTTTATATCAAGCAATGAACTTAAAGTTAGTCAAGATGGATAACATCTTTGTCGATTCAACACATATTAAAGCATATGCCAATAAAAGACGTGTTAATGATATCTTAATCAATGATTCAACACATAAATATGTTAAACAGCTCCATGAAGAAATTAATGAACTTAGACTAAAAGAAGGTAAGAAAATCATTGATTATGATAGCCCAAAGAAAGCAATCATCAGTTTAACTGATCCAGATTGCGGGATGTTTCATAAAGGTGAAAAAGAGCGACAATTAGCCTACAGCAATCAAGTGATCAGCGATGAGAACGGTTGGGTTTTATCCTCTGAGATGTTTGCAGGAAACCTTCATGATAGTATAACAGGATTAGATACAGTAGTTAACTATCTAGATACCCATAAGGAAGTTAAAGTGGCAGTCATGGACTCTGGATATGATAATCCAATTCTTCTTAATGAAATATATAAGCGAAAAGTCCTACCTGTATTGCCATATAAACGGCCTAAAGGAAAAGATGGTTCTATAGGTCTAAATGGAGAACGGCACCTTACAAAGAATAGATTTGATTATATTGAAATGCATGACTATTATATATGTCCTAATGAAAAGATACTAACTTACAGAGGAACCAATAAACTAGGATACCGTGAATACAAGACACGTGTTAAAGATTGTATAGAATGCCCATTTAAAGCACAGTGTACAAATCAAAAAACAAGAAGTTTAACAAGACATCAATTAGAGTATGTAAATCCTTTAATCAAAGAAACGAGACTCTCAGAGATTGGAAGGGAGCTTTATCCCAAAAGAAAATCATCAGTTGAAAGAGTTTTTGGGATTTCAAAGATGAATCACTGTCTAGGTGTTACCTATTTAAGGGGACGTCAAAAGAATGAAGATCGAAGCTTCATGATTTTTAGTATGTATAATTTGAAAAAGTTAGCCGCATTAATGTGGACATAGCTTTACTTTATTATTGATATCGAGCAAATAGAGATCTTTTTTTTATATTTATCCACAAAAAACAAAAAAAGGACGATTCATAACGAAAACTCGTTTTTGAAAAGTCCTTTTGTCTACAGTCTGAAAAGAATATCCTAGGATATTCTTATTTTTTTATGATGGCATTTTTTCATATATCGTAATACGTTTTATGCCATAAGTTTTTTCTTTTATTTTAACTAAATCTTTATATTTTTCTTCCAAGACTCTTTGTTTTTTTGTTTCAACAACAATCAATCCATGATTTTCAAGAGATGAATTTAAAGCTAGTAAAACTTCATCATATACGTCTAAATCATAAGGTGGATCTATAAATACTAAATCAAAATATAGATTCCCAATACCTTTTAAAAATTGTTTGTAGTCACGTTGAAGTATAGTCATATGTTCTGCCACATCAAGTATTTTAGCATTTTCAAATACTGTCTTTATCGCATCTTTGTCATGATCTACAGCATACAAATACTTAGAACCTCTTGATAAAGCCTCTAAGCCGTAAGCACCAGAACCTGCAAACAAATCTAGTACAAGGTTAAAGATACGTCCAGATAACATGTTAAAAACTGATTCTCTAACCATATCTGCAGTTTCTCTTGTTGTCGATTTATCAACTCTTTTCAAAATTCTTCCTTTATGATCTCCACCAATAATACGCATCATCATCACTCCTATTTAATACACTTACATTATATCAAATAAAATAAGAAAAAAAACACGCAATTTGCGTGTTTAGTCATTAAGTAGTTGATCTACTGTTTTTCTATCTAATTTTTTTACAACAGCTAAAACTAATTTAACTGTGTTTTCATAATCATCATAGTGAATAATAGATGTGTGTGAATGTAAATATCTAGTTGGTATACATATAGATAGTCCAAGTGCTCCATCATGTGCAAGATGCATATGACCAGCATCAGTTCTACCACCTACGATAAAAGCTTCTTGATAAGGAATATTTTCTTCTTTTGCAATATCAACAACAAATTTTCTTAAATTTTGATTTGGTATTAACCCACTATCATATAATAATATTTGTGGTCCTTTTCCTAGTGATTGTTCTACTTTATCCCCATCAGGAACATCATTAGCAAGTCCACTATCAATAGCAATTGCGATTTCTGGATGTACGACATAACTAGAAGTTTTAGCTCCTCTTAATCCGACTTCTTCTTGTACTGTAAAAGTTGCATATAAGTTATTTGGTGATTGATCTAATCTTTTTAAAACTTCCATCACAACTGCACTACCAATACGATTATCCCAAGCCTTAGATAGCAAATGCTTTTGACTACCCAATACTTTAAATTCACTATGTGGTGTAATCATTTGACCTGGAAGAACACCAATGTCTAGAGCTTCTTGTTTTGATGATACACCTATATCTAAGTACATAGAATCAATAGAGATTGCTTCTTTTCTCTTTTCTAATGGCATGATATGTGGAGGTTTAACTCCAGTAACAGCAGTAAGTATACCTTTTGGCGTATGTATGTCCCAGACTTGTGCGAGCATAACTTGAGAAAACCAGCCGCCTAAAGTTTGGAATTTTACAAATCCATCATTTGTAATTTGTGTTACTAGTAATCCAATTTCATCCATATGACCAGCAATCATAACGTTTGGTCCATCATGTTTTTTTATGGCAATTAATGATCCTAAATTATCCACAATCATTTCATCCGCATAATCTTTAATTTCATTTTTGATATAATTTCGTACCTGTTTTTCATGACCTGGAACTCCAGGCAATAAAGAAATCGTTTTTAAAGCTTCATATGTTTTATTCATTGATATACGCTCCTTTTATAAATTATACTTATTATATCATGCTTATTGCATTAAAAAAAGCCTAGAAAGCTGTGAGAACGATATACGTTCAAGTGGGTGTTAATTTATCAATACTTTGGGATTCCGATTAATCGGCATTCACGCCCGTATCGCATAACTCCCATTCATAAGATTTGGGTTCCACGGCTGCTTCCTAGGTTTACTTATAATGTATCACTTTATATATTTTAAGTCAAGTCTTTTAGTGCTTTATAATCGGATAAAGTGACATTTTAAAAAAAGTTATTACTTCTTTTTCTTGTATCTTTTTTTAATCAGTGGTATAATATAAAATGTCATATATCGGGGGATATTAAAGCTAATTAGTTAAAAGACTATTTGTCTTTTTTTTTATGTCATAAGAAATATATTATACAAAAAAAGTCCCTTAATGGGACTTATTTATTTAGTAATAAACTGAGACTCTTACATATTTACCACGATAGACCATTAAAGATAATAAAACATCTCTAATTTTAGTTTCTATCAGATAATCATTGTTAACAGTTGTTAGATCAATTCTTGCAGTGATATAATCATCTACTTTAATTGATTCTATAAGTGTAACATGATATTCATTTTTCATATATTTTAAATCATCATAATTATTGAAATATGCAATTATTGAAATAATGATTGGCGCATCAATATGTAATTCTTTTAATAGTTCTGCTAAACGTTGTGCTCTAGCAATAATATATTCTGGTCGATGGAAAAAGTTAGTTTCATAAATAGTTTTATCAGGATCATGTTTTAAATCCATTGGAATATCTGTTTTATATTTCGCTTCTAAATACGTTTTAAATTTGCATGCTCTACGCTCTGCTTTTTTATTAAATTCCGTATATAGATGGACTATATCTCCCTCATAAGCATATGCGGAAATGATAAAATGGAAAAAATTTGCATAAACTAAAACATCATGGAAATATTGTTTAAACTTTTTTCTAGAAACTTTTATATGATAATGTCCAGATAATGTAAATGTTTCATTATAAACAAGTGGTTCAAATAAAGCATTTGCTCTTACTTCCAATTGTTGATCTACATCATAGTACTCATATTTATCATAAGCAACTCTTTGATATAGATTATGAAGTTCAATAGCTACAATAACTAATCCAAATAGAACTGTAGATCCAGCTAAACTATATCTAAGTGCATCATCAAATCTAGAAATTAAGGTTAGATAAATAATTGGAGGAAATATTGCAACACTCAATATTCTAAATGTCGATGTGAATCCTTTAGAATGAACAAAATAAGCTAATAAGAATACGATAATCACTATATATAAAGTAAAGAAATTACTCCAGCTAAAATCATTTAAACTGTTTGCTACAAAATTTATTTCATGAATAAATAAAAATATACCTAAAGTATATAAAAATAACATTACAGCTTGTCTGGTATGTAAATACCATTTTTTAGTATATAGCTTTCGTTGTTGAGGAAGATGATAAAAATTCTTCATTTCTTTTCGATATTCAAAAAATGGCCAATATGAACCACTTAATCGAATACGAATTGGAAGTACAGCTTCATCTTTCATCTTATTTTCTAAAAATTGTTCAAAAATTGATAATGGGTTTAATATAAAAAGCAAAGTACCAATGATTATGAATGGAAATTGATAATCATAAGGTAAAATTCTCAATATAGTGAAAACTAATATACCATATATACTAGTAATAATAAGTTTAGGTATACCACCAAACACATAAACACCTATATAAACCAAAGAAATGATAGCTGAAATCATAAAAATGCCCTGTCCTCTTAATCCCAAAAGGATTAAAGCAATAGGCAATAATATTAAAACTAAAGTTGTTAAGCTAAGTGCAATTATTAGTCGTGATTTCATTTATATCCCCTTTACTTTATTATACAAAAAAAGAGTGGTTTTTACCACTCTTTGATTTGTTATTTATCTGATTTTTGTAAAGCTTCAACTAATTCAGCTTTTTTCATACTACTGTAACCAGTAATATCGCGTTCTGAACATAATTTTTTAAGATCAGCAACTAATAAACTAGAGTAATCAACTTTTTCAACTTTTTTCTCTACTTTTTTAGCTTCTGGCTTAACTTCTTTTTTAGGTTCAGCTTTTACTTCTTTTTTAGGTTCAGCCTTTACAACTTTTTTAACTTCAGGCTTAACTACTTTTTTAGCAACTTTGACTTCAACTTTTTTGTTTTCAGTCTTTGGAGGTGTATATCCATCTAAAGCAGCTTGCGCTAATGCACAATAAGCTTTAAAATCTTCAGGTTGATTAACAGCGATATCAGCTAACATCTTACGGTTAACTTCAACGTTTGCTAGTATTAAACCATGAATTAACAATGAATATTTCATTCCATTTAATTTAGCTGCAGCATTGATACGAGTAATCCATAATTTTCTGAATTCTCTCTTTCTTTGCTTTCTATCTCTATATGCATACGATAATGAATGCATAACTTGTTCATGTGCTGTACGATATAATGCACGTTTTGAGCCAAAATAACCTTTAGCTAACTTTAATATTTTTTTACGACGACGTCTAGTGACGGTCCCACCTTTTACTCTTGGCATTTTTTAAATCTCCTTCTACTTCATATTCGAAATAAGTGACTTAATACGTTTAGCATCTGATGCATGAACGCTTGTTTCGCCTCTTAAGTTTCTATTTTGTTTTGTTGTTTTTGATGCTGCTAAATGGCCTTTATATGCTTGTCCACGAACAAGTTTACCAGTACCAGTAATTTTAATTCTTTTCTTTAATCCACTATGTGTCTTTTGTTTTGGCATGTGAATACATCCTTCCTTCTATTTGTTTTGATTTGGCGCAAGTACGGCAATCATGCTGCGTCCATCCATCTTAGGATAAGATTCAACTGTTGCATTAGCACCTATTGATTCAATAAATTTGATGATGACTTCTCTACCAACACTTTGGTGAGTAATCATTCTTCCAAAGAAACGTATTGAGACTTTAACTTTATCACCTTTTTCTAAGAACTTAAGTGCGTGTTTAAGTTTTGTTTCTAAGTCATGTTTATCAATAGTTGGACTAAGTCTAATTTCCTTAGTTTCAACTGTACGTTGACTTTTCTTCATCTCTCTAAGCTTTCTTTGTTGCTCGTAACGATATTTCGAGTAATCCATCAATTTGGCTACCATTGGTTTTGAGTCTGGAGACACAACAACTAAATCTAGTTCTTTTTCACTAGCTATTTTCATTGCATCCTTTTTAGGGATTACACCATGATTTGTACCTTCGTCATCAATAAAAAGTAGATTAACGTTAGGTATCGATTCGTTAACAAGATCAGTATTTTTCTTGTTTGAGTAGTTTTGTTTAATATTTTTCACCTCCGAAATATTAATTTTTATGAAAAGAAAAAGTGGTTACGTTAAGTACCCACTTAAATGTCAATTAAAATAAAAATTTTAAATGTGACTGTTTGCCCATGAATTCATCCATCAGGCGAGAGGGTACCTCTTCTTTTCACTACCTTTTAAATTATACTGTTTTTAATCTCTAAAGTCAAGGATTATTTGTTCTTATAACGCTTCTTTAAGAAATTTGAGGAAATATATGCTAAATCCTAGACTAATATAACATAATTTATAATATATTTCAATCATATTGATGTCTTTATCTATGCGAAATATAGGAAATATATAATATAACCATAACTTATCATAGGGCATAAATAGAGTCATTAACATATAGATTAAAACAATAAGAATAGCTAGAGTCTTATATTTATCTTTAATAAAGATCAAAATTAGGTTTAATATTAAAAACATATCCATCAATAAATCAATAAACATAAAAACCTCAATCTGTATATCAACACCTATCATGAGTTTAGGTATTAATATATAAATCATGATGATGAAACTAAAAAATATAATGATATGCATAAAGAAAAACAAGTATTTATGAACAAAGACTTTTTGTCTACCAAAAAAACTTATAAGTGGCTTCATAAAATCTTGATCATGATCTAGTGCTAAAAATAAGACGAACATAGCATTTAAAATTAAAAATATTTGTAAAAATAAGGCTTTAATATATGTTTGATAATACAAAGGATAAAGCATAACTTCATATTTTTGATATTCATTTTTACTAATAAGAATAATTAAACTGATGGCGATCAATTGATAGATGACTAAAATCATATATTTCTTCTTATGCATATATGACAAATAAATAATCTTAATTAAAGACATAAAACCTTATTGGCTAAATCATTAAACAATTCTGGTTTGTGTGTCGACACAATAATACTCAAGCCTTCTTCTTTCTTCTTTTTTAAATATGCCTTTAAATCAAGCATACTGTTTGTATCTAAGCCTGATAGAGGTTCATCAAGGATGATTAGATCGGGTTTGCCAATGAATGTTGTAATAATACCAAGCTTTTGCTGGTTTCCTTTAGATAACTGATAAATATATTTAAATAAGGGAATATTAAACAAATGAATCATTTCTTCGCTAATCTTATCTTTTTTCACTTTAGCTAGCGTTTCAAGATAATCAGATACTTTTATTAAAGGCGGTAACATCATAATTTCTGGTAAATATCCAATTTTTAGCTTTTTCTTATTCACCATACCTTTATCTGGTTTTTTAAATCCTAAAATAAGTTCTAATAAAGTTGTTTTACCTTTTCCATTTTCACCACTAATTAATATAAAATCTTTAGCTTCTATCTTTAAGGTGAAGCTTTGTGGGCAATAATATTTTTTTGCCTCTTTAAGTTCAATTAAGTGCATAGTGATAGATAAGCTGTCCAGATTGTTTTAAAGTTTCATAATCTTTCATATAAACAAAATAATTGATTGTATTAATCTGATTATCATCAAATGTGATGAAAATTGGGCATGCATAAAATAATTCATTTTTATAAGGTATGGTGATTTTAATGATTTCGTCATAAACTTCAAATGATACATTAAATAAATTTCCAACAGAAATTTGCTTGATATCATCTAAAAGTTCATTATATTCAATATCAATCTCATATAATCTTGATAAATATTGATTATCTTCTTTTCTTCCAGATAAAGCAGTCCAATTGATAAATGATTCATCTTCATCAATTGTTTTAAAACTAATAGATCCAATAAATATATCATATAAATCTTCATTAACAAGACTTATTTCAAGATATGAAGACTCTATATCAAAATCATATCCTAATAAAGGCATATTAAAAACATAACTATACTTATAGTAAGTTTCATTCAAATACGTCTCTTGATGCAAAAATATAACATTATTTAACTCAAGTTCAATTGATTTAGAATATTCTTGATTATGAAGTTTTAAGTTTTGATAACTATTTACATCAACCATTGGATGATCTTTAGTGTTTAAATAAAAATCAATGTAACAATCTTCACCTATTTCATCTAGATAACTATAATAGGTATTGACACTTAATAATTTAGGTTGAATTGTATTTTGATTCTTATTAATTAAAATAACCATAAAGACAACAAGTGTAATCATGAAAATATATACAAATATATGCTTCATATTCTTGTTTTCTCCAAGCGCTGATATTGTGTCGTTACAACAAATGCTTCATATCCTCCACGATTTACCCTTACCCAGAAAAAATAGCGTGCTGCTACACCATTGGTAATTAAACCTTCTCCATAAATATACAAGTCAACTTGTGTACCTGCATCTACATCTAGATTAACTGTATATGATTCTTCAATTTCTTCTGATATCTGATAATCAGCAGATAATTTTAGCGATCCATCTAAATTATTTTTAAATGTTGGTTTTGTTGAACTGGTCTTTATACCTATAGACCCAGAAGCCGATAAACTAAGCTTAGACGTTGTTTTACGATCTAGGTTATACTCATACTCAATTGCTGAATAACCATTGTTATAGTAAGAAAATAGCGTTTCAGTAATATATGAACACTCGATATCCTTATTAACAGTATAAGTGCGCCATCCGATAAACTTTCTTTTGTCTACATTCTTATAATATGTTTTATATTCCTTACTAGTGTAATCATTCAATAATTTTCCTGAAGCTATGTTTAGTGACTCAAATGCAAGATAGTTAGAATCTGCGTAAACAACATTGGTACAAATTAATAGATTTAAAAACATAAAAACCATGATATAAAATTTTCTCATATATAAACCCTCCTATCTCATAATAGGAAATGATTTATATTTTACTTTAAAAAAAAATCCCAATAAATTGGAATTTAGTTTTTATTCATATAAGTTTCAATATCTTTAACTTCTTTTATGATTTTTTTAGTTAAATTGATTGATCCATCTTTTGTAACATAAATATCATCTTCAATTCTAATACCAATACCTTCTTCAGCTATGTATAATCCTGGTTCAACTGTAATTAAAGCTCCAACAGGAATTTCTTTTGAATAGTTCCCTACATCATGAACATCAAGTCCTAGATAATGACCAAGTGAATGATAATAGTATTTACTAATTTCAGCATCTTCTTTAATTAAACCAATGCGTTTAGCGCCTTGGATTAAGATGTTTTTACCATAATCATTAAATTCTTTCATCGTAATGCCTGGTTTTAACCATTCAATAGTTTTCTTATTGGCTTCTAATACAACTTCATATACTTCTTTTTGACGTTTTGTGAATTTACCATTTGCTGGGAAAGTTCTTGTAACATCAGAACAATAAAATTCGTAATCTACTCCCAAATCAAATAAGACTAAAGTGTTATCTAAAATTTTCGAATCATTTTCAACATAATGAAGTACTGTAGCATTTTGACCTGATGCTGCAATTGTATCAAATGAAGTATCAGTTCGATGTTTGTTTAAAACATAGTTATATTCAGCTTGGATTTCATATTCATATACGCCTGGTTTAAGTGTATCCATGATTCTATTTAGACCTTTATAAGTGATATCTACTGCTTTATTAACCAATTCAATTTCTTGTTCATCTTTAACAGTTCTTAATTCTGCTAAAACTAATTGATTCGTCTTAATATTAAGATAAGGATAAGTTGTTTGAACATAGCTAGAAAATTGTCCAGCTTGTGTAGCTGCTGAGTTTTCTGATTGACGTTCTAAATCTAGATAAAGACTCTCAATAAAGCCATAAGCAGCTCTTCTATTTGTCGATACTAATCCATTTAAAAATGATTTTAAAGTTAATATATCTTTAACATGAGTTAAGTCAATTCCTGAAACTTTGCTAGCTTCTTCAAATGATAGTCCAGCTCCATCCCATAAAGCTTTAACAGGATCAATAGTTTCAATAAATAAGTAACTATGTGCTTCATTATTACCCTTAAGAGTCATCAAGACAACGTTTTGTTGATTGATGCCTGTTAAATAATAGAAATTGCGATTAACTGAAAAATGATAATGTTGATCATTAGATTTTTGAGGTGAAACACCTGAGAAAAACAATGAAATAGATTGATCGTTAATATTATTTAAATATGCATCTCTTCTTTTTTTATACATATGTAGATCTCCTTAAATTTCTTCAATTTGTTTTAAAACTTCTTCATTAAGTAAAGCTAAAAATTCTTTTGCCTCTTTGAGTGTATCTTTTTTAGTTCCATAATAGATTTTAATTTTCGGTTCAGTTCCACTCGGTCTTAAGACCATCCATGTGTGCTCTTCGTAAATATATCTGAGCACATTAGATTTAGGTAATTTTAATTTAGACTTAATACCATCTTCTACTCTAACGCTTAATAAGACATCATCATAGCCAATTAAATGTTTATCAAATACTTTTGGAGGTGTTTCTCTGAAATGAGCCATGATTTGATCTATCTTCTTACTACCTTCAATACCTTTTAGCATAATAGATTTTGTATATTCATAATATGCTCCATATTTTTTATAGATATGATTAAGATAATCTATCATTGACATATCTTTTAATTTTAAATGGTTCGTGATTTCAGCTAACATATAAACTGCTTGAACAGCATCCTTGTCTCTTACAACATCAGAGATTAAAGACCCATAAGATTCTTCGCATCCAAATAAATATGGATTAGTTTCGATATATTTCTCTGCTTGTTCGCCAATGAATTTAAATCCTGTAAGTGTTGTAATGACATCAATTTCATAACTTCTAGCAATAGCATCTATAAGCATTGTCGTTACGTTTGTTGTGTAAACATGTCCATTAATAGGTAATTTATCTAATTTTCTTCTTTGACTTAGAAGATAATATAATTCAATACTTGCAGTTTGATTACCAGATAATAAATGATATTGATTATCATGTTTAACAGCTATGCCTAAGCGATCTGCATCTGGATCGGTTATCATAATGATATCTGCATCAATTTCTTTAGCATATTTAATTGTCTCTATATAAGCATCACTTTCTTCTGGATTAGAAGATTTAGTATTTGAGAAATCAGGATCTACGATCATTTGTGGTTCATAAGGATATATATCATAACCTTTTGATTTCAAAAACTTTGGAATAACGGGTCCACCCGTTCCATGAAGTGGAGAATATACGATTTTAATCACTTTATTCTCATTATTTATTTGGATATTTTCAATAGCTTTTAAATAGATATCATCAAAAGATTGGTCAATATATGAAATTAAGTTATTATCAACTGTTTTTATATCAAATGGATTTTCTATTGTGTTAATCTCATCGATAATTATGTTTGCGACTTCGGGATTCACTTGAGCTCCAGTTTGGTCGTAAACTTTATACCCATTATATTCTTTAGGGTTATGTGAAGCAGTAATCATAATCCCACCACTTGCTTTAAAATATCTAACAGCAAAACTTAGCATTGGTGTAGGTCTTAATGCTTCAAAAACATAAGAAGGGATGCCTTTAGCAGCAAAAATCATTGCAGCTTCTTTTGCATATAGTTTAGAATCATGTCTATTGTCATAGCTAATTGCTATACCATCTTTAAGATTGTGCTTAACTAAATAGTTTGCAAAACCTAGGGTTGCTTTTCTAATGGTATAGATATTCACTCGATTTGTTCCAACACCCATGACACCTCTAAGTCCGCCCGTGCCAAAAGAAAGATTGGTATAAAATGCATCTTCAATCTCTTTTTCATTTAAAGAATCTAATTCTTTTCTTAATTTTTTGTCTAAGCCTTTAAAGTTGTTCCATAAATCATAATTTTTTTTATAGTCCATATTTATCACCTACCTATATTTTAACAAAAAATAACCAGTTTTTCCTGGTTATTTTCTAAATTGTTCATTTTTATTATAAATTTTTAATAAACCTTTTAATATAATATCAGAATCAACGGTAAGTTGATGAGAACATAATGGCGCAATAAGGGCAGAAAGCCCACCAGTTAATATAACATCAAAGTTCTCATTGACTTCTTTTCTTATGCGATCAATTAAACCATCTACTTGTGCTGCCACACCATAGGTGACTCCTGATTGCATACAATGAATTGTATTGGTCCCTAGTACTTTCTTAGGGACTTCTATATCAATATCAGGTAAAAGTGCTGTATGTCCAACTAAAGCTTTAATAGAAACATTAACACCTGGGGTAATAATAACACCTAATATTGTTTTGTTTTTAACATAGATGTATTTAATAGCTGTTCCTAAATCAATGATAAGAGCATTTGATATATCTTCATCAAGACCTACTGAATCACATATTAAATCAGCACCTACTTCTCGTGGATGATCAGTTTTAATATTTAAACCAGTTTTCACACCAGGTCCAACAATCAATGGATCTATGCCAACATATTTTAAAGAAATTTCTTTAAGTTTTTCAGTTATTCTTGGCACAACACTAGATATTGCAACATGCTTAACTTCTTTAAAGTCAATAATGTTTTTCATCTGAATGTAGTATTCATCAGCAGTTTTAGTAATTTCTGTATTTAATCTATAGGTATCTATGATTGTAAATCCATCAGAAACACCAATAAAGATATTTGTATTTCCGACATCAAATAATAAAAACATAATGATTCCTCCTTATTTATTATCTTGTAGTTTAGTTAATGCAAGTGCGATTGGAGTTCCTATTAAAACAGCTAAAATAGCTTCAATAAGACCATTAGAGACTGCGACTGTATATATAAATCCTAAAAGTTCACTAGATGGTATATATTGTTCAATAAAAGTTCTTTCAAATATAACTAATGCACTTAAGACAACAACCGTGTGAAATACAGTTGAAATCAAAAATGTCGATGGAATGACAATTTGTGATTTATCTTTTTTAGCAATTAATGCATAATATGTCGTAATAAATGCTGAAATGATTAATAAGACAATGGGTAGAACAATATTTTGATTCCATCCAGTTTCTCCTATAATGACATCTGAAGCATAATACATTGCAAATACTGTAATTAGAGTAACAAACCCAAATATGTATATTTCTGAATGTTTAACTTTAATGTTAAACCATTTAAACAAATCAAAAATATAACTTGCTGCAAGTGCAAAGACCATTCTAGGTAGCACAGATACAAGCGGATTAACAAATGCTGGATCTAGAACACCAGTTGGTGTAGTTGCAGCTCTGATCAATGAACCAATCCCAAAAATGAAACCTAACATCACGGTATATTTTTTAGGTAATAAAAAAGCACCAATCAATACTGGAATGTGAATTAAAGTTAGTGCCATCGTGCCTATAGTAATATAGCCAACTTGAGGCACAAAAGTCATCACGAGTATGATTGCCGCAAACACTGTAGATAGTGTTAAGTTTTGAATCTCTTTTCTTTTCATTATTTTCTCCTTTTTAGGCCACTTAGGGTCCCATAAGATACTTATATTATATATGAAATAGGTCAAGCATTCAAGATATTAGGTTGTTTTATGTAAAAAAGACTCTTTTATTTTATAAATATGATGATATAATAAATATAATTAATAGACAAGGGGGCATAACCAGTGAAAAAGATTTTTAAACTCCTTATACTTCCATTACTTATAACTGCTGCTTTTTATTTAATAATTTTAGCTGTTATGTCTATTGGAAACAATAAGATATCAATCAATGTTTATCATGCAGATGTTATATTTAGCGAACAAGGTGATATGGTAGTTACTGAAACATTTGATATGACTTATAAACAAGCACTAAGAGTTCGTTTTAGAGATATTGATTACGTTAAATTTTATGATGATTATCCATTTGAATATGCTTTTAATAATACTGCAAGTTTTGAAACAGATCAAAGTTATATGCGTGTATATAAAAACGGGATTGATGTATCTAATAGAGTTGACTTCGGATATTCATGGCTAGGTGATCGAGATGAACTTGGACAAAGAATTACATGTGAACCCCAAAGAAGTGGCTGTGTCTCAATGTTTGCGGATTTGAAAAACATTGGTGGTTTAGAAGGTGACATTACTTTTGAATATCATTATGTCATCTCAGGTGTTGCTACAAGATATGATGACATTTCTGAAATAAATTGGAATTTATTTGATTATATGGAATCTGGTATTAAAGAAGGTAGTGTTCGTATCACATTACCTGAAAAAGATTTATCATTAGATAATTTTTATATCTTTACACATGGTATAAAGGATGCAAATGCAGAATATCTATCAGATCATGAAGCATTGATTACATTTAATGATTCAGATAAAAAAGATTTTTTAGAATTTAGATTACTGGTTCCTAATCGTTTATTTTCAGATATGAGAGATCAAAATATCGATGATGTAAATCAAGTCAACAAGAACATCATCTTAACCTATGAAAATGATTTAATAGATACGCAAGCAAAAGGTGAAATTCAGCAAATCATTTCATGGATTGTTGCTTGCTTAACAGGAATTATTTTATATTTGGCAACATTTTATTTTTATAGGAAATTCTTTAAACCTTATACTACTGATTTCAATGAACCTTATTTAAGAGATGTGCCCTATGATATAACACCTGCAGAAATGAGTTATATATATTTTAATAGACAAACCAGTGATGAAGATGTCACAGCAACACTCTTAGATTTAATCAGAAAAAAATATATTAAAATTGAATATGATCCAACAGAGATTAGTAATTATAATCCTAACTTTAAATTAATATTATTGAAAAGACCTAGCTCTAATGAATTAAAACCTCATGAGATACACCTTATTAAATGGTTTTTTGATACCATTGGTAAAGAAAATGAAGTTAATATAAGAACCATAGAAAATTACCCAATTAATTCTTATTCGAATTCTATAAGATTTAAACATGATGCAGATATTTTTAAAGAAAAAGTTAAAAGTGCATTTAAAGTAAATCCTTTTATGTATTTAATAAGAGAAAGAAAAATTGCAAAATCAGTCCTACTGCTTAGTGTAATAGCATTCTTTTATATCATTATTAATGCTGGTATATATGGATTCAACTCATTTTACCAATTACTTTTACTTCTCTGTTTTTCTATATTTTACTTTTATGATTTGAAAACATACATGAAGAGAAAAAGAGAATATCAAGAACAATATGTTAGATGGGAAGCATTTAGAAGATTCTTAGTTGATTTTGGAACATTTGATGATGATCCAATAACAAATGTTATCATTTGGGAAAAGTATTTAGTTTATGCAACATCATTTAAAATTGCTGATCTTGTTATGGAACAACTTAGAGTCAGCATAGAAACAAATGGTTTAAATGAAAATGGTCAAACATTTATATTTATGGGTAACGATAGAAAAACACATTATAACCCAATGCGTAGCTTTGATCGATCATTTAGACACATGAAAAGTCAAGCAGCAAATCAAATTAGAATACACAATCGTGAAATGAGCATGATAAATGCAAAAGCAAGATCAAGATCTTCATCAGGTTTCCGTGGTGGATTTGGTGGTGGATCATCATTTGGTGGTGGTGGCGGTGGCGGCCGTTCACGCTAGTATATATAAAGAAAAAAGAAAAGAGGAATATATATGATTTATGAATTTAACCCTGGAGTATGGATACCACTTGGTATCGTCGTTTTAGCACTTGTTCTATTTTTAGGATGGATGATTAAAACTTATAATATGTTTGTTGGACTTAGAAATAAAGTCAGAAATAGTTGGAGTCAAATTGACATTCAACTTAAAAGAAGATTTGATTTAATTCCTAATTTAGTTGAAGTTGCAAAAGGCTATGCAAAACATGAAAGTGATATTTTCACTGCTTTTGCAGAAGCAAGAACGATGTATCATCAATCTAGTGAATCAAATAATGTTGAACTAGCAGCAAAAGCTGAAAGTGGATTAAATGGTGCAATTTCAAGATTATTAGCTGTATCAGAACAATATCCTGAACTAAAAGCCAATTCAAACTTTCAATCTTTAATGGAAGAATTATCAGATACAGAAGATAAAATCACTTATTCAAGACAATTCTATAACGATCATGTGATGAAAATTAACAATCAAGTTGAAATGTTTCCTTCTAATATAGTTGCATCCATGTTTCATTTTAAGTCAGAATCATTTTTTGAAATTACTCATGAACATGAACGCGAAGGTGTAAAAATTAAATTTTAATAAAGAAAAAAAGACTTTAAAATCATAAAGTCTTTTTTTTATATCTTCTTATCATTTATTCAACATAAGGTCCCCACGGTGAATTATCAGGATCTGTATAGACTCTAACACCTCTATTTAAACCATCAATAACTTTTATATCTTCTTCTGTTAATTTAATCTTTAAACTTTCAAAGTTTTCTTTGATTCTCTTAGGTGTTACAGATTTTGGAATCATGACGATGCCTTTATAAAGACCCCAAGCAATAACAACTTGAGCGATACTTGCATCATGTTTTTTAGCTATTAATTCTAAGGCATCCTTCCAGATACCTTCAAAAACGCCACCTTTCATAAAAGGACCATAAGATTCTATTTGTATACTTTCTTGATCTAAATAAGCTTTTAGTGGAACTTGAGTTAATCCTGGATGACATTCAACTTGATCAATCATTGGTTTAATTTTAGCTGTTTTTAATAATGCGTCAACATGATGTTTTTGAAAATTAGATATGCCAATAGCTTTTGCTTTTCCTGATTCATATAATGATTCGAAAAACGCCCAGCTTTGTGCATTAATTTTAGGATCATGATTAGGCCAATGAATTAAATATAAATCAACATAATCAGTTTGTAGTTTCTCTAAAGATTCTTCAAACGCTTTTTCCATATTTTTTAAATTTGAATGAACTTTTTGTTTTGTTGTAATAAAGATATCTTTTCGATTAACCTTAGCATCTTTAATCGCTTGACCTATACTTGCTTCATTTCCATACATCTGTGCAGTGTCAATATGCGTATATCCTATCTCTAAAGCATATCTAGTAGCTTCATAAGCCTCATTGCCATCTTTAGATTTAAAGGTTCCTAAGCCTAATTGGGGCATCTTATAACCATTGTTTAACTCTACATATGTCATATATCGTCACCTGCTTTCAATATATTTATTTTATCGACAGTTAAATCATTTAATACTCTAAATAACATTTTCTTAGCACTATCTAAATCACTTAAATCCATCATTGCAGCAGTTGAATGAATATATCTTGCAGGAAGACCAATTGTAGTTGCTAAAACACCATCATTTAAATCAAGTGCTTTTGCTGCATCAGTTCCACCCTTTGATACAAAATACTGATGATTAATTTTATGTTTTCTTGCTAATTTAACAAAATAGTTTAATAACCCTTGATGCATTACATTTTTTGGATCATATAATCTTAGTAAAAAGCCATCTCCTAATTTTCCAAGCGCATCATGTGTTGCCATATCATTAACAGGTGATGCATCAAGAGCTAGAAATATATCAGGATTATATTTTTGAACTGAAGTTTCTGCACCTCTTAATCCAACTTCTTCTTGAACGGTTGCTCCTACGACTAACGTAAAAGGCAATTCTTTATTTGAAAAAGCTTTGATAGTTTCTAAAGCCAATCCGCATCCATATCTATTATCAATTGCTTTTGATATGACTCTTTTTTTGTTAAACGTATAACTAAATGGACTATCAAATAAGACCATGTCTCCTAAAGCAACTCCAAAACTAGTAACTTCTTGTTTTGATTGTGCACCAATATCAAGTAAAAGATCAGATATTTTAGTTTGTTGATCTTGTTTTAAATGTGGGGGTAGTGCACCAATAACGCCTTTAATAACACCATTTTTAGTGTGAACATTTAAAACTTGTGATATAAATACTTCGCCATTTAACCCACCAATATTTTGAAGTTTCAACATACCAAATTCAGTAATTCCAACAACCATTAAACCTACCTCATCCATATGACCAGCGACCATGACAACAGGTGCATTTTGATCACTTGCTTTTTTAACTGCAAATATAGATCCTAATCTATCAGTTGATATTTTGAAATCTGGATATTTTTCCATCTCTGATTTCATATATGCTCTTACAGGTTTTTCAAATCCTGAGGAAGCCTCTATCATAAATAAGTCTTTATATATTTTATTTAACATCTTTGTATTCTCCTATCAGTTGATAAATTGGACCTAAAGGTCTTTTTTTAACTTCATATTCTGTCATATAAGTTGAAGGTGCAAGATCATGTGTGATATCGATTAAATCAAAATATGGTTTTATATATTCAACAGAATCTAAAAATAAATCTTTATGATCAGTTCTAAATTGTAATTTAGCATTAGGTTTTAATAATTTTTGATAGAGTTTCAAAAAAGTCGGATAAGTTAATCTTCTCTTGTGATGTTTTACCTTTGGCCAAGGATCTGAAAAATTTAGATAAACACCATCGATTAAGGTCTTTGAAAAGTATGTTTCCAAATATTTAGCATCAGCTAATAAGATGATTAAATTATCAATCTTCATTTCCATCTTTTTTTCTAAGACTCTATAAATAACATATAAATTAACTTCCATAGCAATAAATAGATCATCTGGATGATCTTTTGCCATGGATGTAATGAATTGCCCTTTACCTGAACCTATTTCTAAAAAAATAGATTTATCTTTTGGCAAATCTAGCGCTTCTACTTTAGTAATGACTCCATGTTTTTGTAATAGATCAATATTAACGTATTTTAGCCGTTTTTGTCTCATATATACCTCTTAATATAAACTTAAAGTGGCACGAAGTCCACTTTGAGTTGTTTATGCTAGTCTACCTAATCCTTCAGTCATAATAAAATCAGATAATGCTGTAACAGCTTTTTCACTATCATGACCAGTTGCAGATATGATCACTTCTTCACCTTTATAAATTCCAAGTGACATAAGTCCCATAATTGATTTTAAATTTACTGTCTTGCCCATTGCCTCAAGCATAATTTCAGCTTCAAAGCTCATCGCAAGATTCACCAAGCGTGTAGCTGGTCTTGCATGAATACCATACTCAGATGTTATGAGAAATTTTTGTTCCATTATTGTTCCTCTTTTCTTTTTTCATTTAAGTAATTGAATACTTGTTTTGTGTTATTTTTTATTAATAACGTTATCTTTTTACCAGTTACAAATGCTGGTGTATTCGTTTGTTTAAGTAACTCTTGATCAATTGCTTTCATATTAGCAACTTCAATTTGTAGTCTTTGTTGCTTGATATCAATAGATTTTATATTTTCTTTCATACCTAAAGCTTTATAAATATTATTTAAAAATAAATTATCTACTGGTAATATATTACCCTTTTTTCTAGTTAATTTCAAGACTATGAAGATTAAACTAAAGAGAGCTATGATACCTAAAGCAATAAAGATATATGTTTGAATTGTTATTGCTGTCAAGTATATCATTAATATCAACTTCCTATCTATTTAAATTATAACGATTTTTATTCAATAATTCAATCATTTAATGAACATTGCATCACCAAAAGAAAAGAATCTATACTTTTGATCAATTGCTTCTTGATATGCACTCATAATGAAATCTCTATCTGCTAGTGCAGATACAAGCATCATAAGTGTTGATTTAGGTAAATGAAAGTTAGTAATTAGCTTATCACATACTCTAAATTTATAACCGGGATAAATGAATATATTGGTTTGAAAAGTTCCTTCATGAAATCCTTGATCATAATTTGACTCAACTGTACGTATAGATGTTGTACCTACACAAACAAATTTTTTATGATTCTTTTTAGCCAAATTTAATCTCATCGCACTATCTTTAGATAAACTATAGGTTTCATGATGCATATCATGTGCCTCTACTTTATCAACAGATACTGGTCTAAAGGTTCCAAGTCCTACATTTAAAGTAACCGGAATAATTTCAATGCCTTTATCTTTAATCTTTTTTAACAAATCTTTTGTGAAATGCAAACCTGCAGTTGGTGCTGCTGCACTACCTGGGTGAGCTGCATAAACTGTTTGATATCTATCTTGTTCTTTTAAATATTCAGTAATATATGGAGGTAATGGCATCGTTCCTAGTTTTTCTAAAACTTCAATTAAAAGACCTTCGTATATTAATTTATAATCTCTTAACCCATCTTCTTTAATCTTTACACAAACCATTTTTAATTGATCACCAAACTGTATTTCAGTTCCCAATTTAACACGCTTTGCAGGCTTAGTTAAAGCTTCCCATACATCTTTATCCTTTTCTTCTAACAATAAGACTTCAATGGTTGCGTTTGTTTGTTCTTTTGTTCCAATGAGTCTTGCAGGTATAACTTTCGTATCATTTAAAACCAAAACATCGTTTTCATCTAAAAGATCTACTATATCATAGAAATGTTTATGGCTTATTTCTTTTTTTTCTTTATCTAAAACCATTAATCTAGAATGGTCACGTTTTTCACTTGGATGTTGAGCAATAAGCTCTTTGGGTAAATTAAAATCAAAATCACTTACATTCATTTGTCAAATAGTCCTTTATAATATTTAATGCCTAATGCTTTATAGGTCTTTTCTGTTGCCATACGTCCTCTAGGTGTTCGTTTGATATAACCTTCCATCATTAAGTAAGGTTCATAAACATCTTCGACTGTTGTTATTTCTTCAGAAATTGAAGCTGCTATTGTCTCAATACCCACTGGACCACCACTAAATTTTTCTACAATTGCTTTTAAATATCTATAGTCAGTGTTATCTAGTCCATGATCATCAATACCTAATTTAGATAATGCATGATCGGTTATTTTTTTATCAATTGTCCCATCACCAATAATTTCAGCAAAGTCTCTGACTCTTCTAAATAATCTATTAGCGATTCTTGGTGTTCCTCTACTTCTTTTAGCTAAAGATTGAACTGCATCTTCCTCTATTTCATTTTGATAAACAGAAGATGTTCTTCTAACAATTTTTTCTAAATCACTATCTTCATAATAATTTAATCTAAAAACCATTCCAAATCTATCTCTTAGTGGTGCAGATAAGTCACCAAATCTTGTGGTTGCACCCACCAATGTAAATGGTGGTAAATCTATTCTAATTGATCTTGATTCATGATCTTTTCCAATCACGATATCAAGCACATAATCTTCCATAGCTGCATAAAGCACTTCTTCAACAAATCTTGGTAGACGATGAATTTCATCAATAAATAAAACATCACCTGGTTCTAGAGAAGATAATACAGCAGCAAGATCACCACTTCTTTCAATAGCAGGTCCACTGGTCACTCTAATGTTGACACCTAATTCGTGAGCAACGATTTGAGCTAATGTAGTTTTACCTAGTCCAGGAGGACCATAAAGCAATAAATGATCAAGAGCTTCTTTACGCTTAACAGCTGCTTTAATATATACATCAAGCATTTCTTTTATATCATTTTGACCTATATATTGGTCTAATGTTTGAGGGCGTAAGGATTGATCTTCATCTTCTTTAATTGACATTGCAGTAATGATTCTCTCTTTATCGTTCATAGACATACCTCTTTATTTCATTAATAATTTTAAAGCTTCTTTAATCATTTGTTCAACAGATAAATCTAAATCAATTTTTTTCATGACTTTTCTAATTTCTGTCTTTGAATAACCTAAAGCAGATAGAGCTTGAGATACATCAGATTCTTGATTTGGAGTGAGTTCTAACTCATCAATTACTAATTTTCCTTTTAAATCAAGGATGATTTGTTGAGCACTTTTTGGCCCTATACCAGGAAACTTAGTTAAATACTTCACATCTGAAGCTTCAATTGCCATAATGATTTCATCAATACGGTCATTTGCGAGTATTGATAATGCACTTTTTGGTCCAATACCAGATACACTGATAAGTTTAACAAACAACTCTTTGCTTTCTAAACTCTTAAATCCATATAAAGCATTGGTATCTTCTCTAACATAATGGTGCGTAAAACAAACAGCTTGTTCACCTATTTTATAGTCATAAGGTGTTGGAGATAAAACTAAATATCCAACCCCATAAGATTCAATTACAATATAACTTGGTTTAACAAGCGTAACGACGCCTTTAACAAATGCATACATAGACTTTCACCTGGCTTTTTATCTTTTCATGTTATTATAACATTTTTCATTAGTTTTTTCTATCTAAACTCTCTATTATGATATAATAAATTTAGGAAGTGATTATGATATTTAAGTTAGATATGATTCAAAAGTTTGAAAGTGATTTTAAACAAGAACTTAATCTAGATAAGAAGTACCTACCAATTTATGATAAGTTGGTGGTTCTTTTACATGATATCAATCCAACAATCGAATATACAGAGAAAAAATTGGCTTACCAACAACAAATTGCACTTGATGTGAATTTACAAATTCATAAGAAATATGCTTATGAAGTTGAACTTAAAAATAGTGCTTTAAGAACTTTTATTGAAGAACATAAGACTATTATTGATCAATTCCAAAAAGAAAAGATTATTAAATTACAAGCTATCAATAAAGAACAAAAAACAATACTTAAAGATTTTGAATTAAAAAAACAAAAAATCAAAGATATATATGAAGAAAAACAAAAACAAATAGAACAAAATCTTAAACGTGAACTTTCACAATTTGATAAAGAAAAATTATTTGCTCGTAAATTGAATCAAGAACAAACTCAAGAAATCGAATCAGAACAAAAAGCAACCTTACTCAACTTAGAAAAAACTTACGCTTCTTCTATTCATGAAGTTAATACTGATTTAGAAAAATTTGAACTTGATAAACAAAAAGAGCTAGAAGAAAATGAAGCTCATTTTGTCAATATTAAACTAGAAAACGACAAAATTTATTTAGATATTAGAAATAATTATCATCAATTGACTAAAGAATTTAATATCTCAATTAATAAATTAAAAAAGACACATGAAAAAGCGAAAAAAACATTAGAAACCAAATATCACAGTCAAATAAAACCAGTAACTGATCGTTTGGAACAACTCAATAATGATTATCAATCATCAATTGATAAAGCCAAAAAAGCATATCAAATGCAATTATTAGAACTTGATGATCTTTTCAATACGCAAAAAGAAGAATACGAAACTAAAAAAGAGAAAATCATTCATTTATCTAATGAATCTATAACTTTACTTAACTCTAAGTTATCAGCTTATAGGGAATCTATCAATCAAGAAAAAATAGATCAATCCAGAAATTTTAGAGATAACATCAAACACACTGATGATCCCCGTCTAAAAGATAAGATTAATCGTGATCTAACACGCACTTTAAACGCTATAGACAACGATTTAAACAAACAAATCTTAAGAACCCATAAAGACATCATCATCAAACAAAAACTGCTCCAACAAAGCTTATATGATCATGATATTAAACATTTAAAACAAATGAATGATTGGCGATTAAAAAGAAATCTTTTATCTTATGATTATAAACAAGACTTAGCAAAAATAGATCTTAACTATAACCATAACTTATCATTATCTAAAAAACATATAGATTTAATAGATGCCACTTATAAACATCAGTTATATTTAATAGAAATGACATTAAGAAACAATCTTTTACCACTTGAAAGTCAATTGACCATTCAATCTATGGTTCAAGAAAGAGAATTAAATCTTCTAAATAATGATCAACATATCGCAACGTATACATCTAAATTAAATGTTGCGCGTATCAGTCATAAATATCAATTAATGATTGAAAAGGCTAAACTCAAAGAGTATATAAGTAAATTAGATTATGATTCAGAAACCCAAGTTGTTCAAATTACAACACAACTTGAACTTGAAAAAACAAAATCTAAACGAGATTTTACGATCGAAGAACAAGATATTAGAGCAAATATTGCAAAAGCTATATTTGATAAAAATAAACAACACAATTATAAAGTCTATCTAAGTGATATTGATCAAATAGAACAACAAGAATATCGTAATGATATTGAAAAAAAATATAGCATAGATCAAATCAAACTCGATGAACATCTAAGATTTCATGAACAAGAATTCCTACTTTTAGAAACTAAATCTATTCATCAAGCAAATCAATCACACGAAAAAGCTTTACGATTAATGAAACTTTATCTAAACGAATTAACTCTAAATCAAAATCAAGTAGAACTACTTTTTGATGTCCTACGCCTATATTATCAAAAGCACCTTGATCTTAAACAACTCATTAAAGCATTATATCTTCTTCCTTCACATCCTGAGGTCTTCAAACATGTCTTAAAGAAATGCAATTCACTTCTAGAAGCATTCCAATTAGCAATCAAAGAAACTATTATATATTTTAAATCTTTAGATCTAACATATTATCAAAAAAAGATTGAAGATATGACTGGTTATAAATATATGATTAAACATGAAGATATTATGAATTTATATGAACAAGAGATACAAAAGGTTGAAGCACAAAAAAGTTTAATTCAAAATGAGATTTCACAACTAGAACAACAATTTTTCATCAATCAACAAAACTTAGAAAAACAAGAGCTTTTTATTCTTCAACTTAAAAAAGTTTCAGAAAATATTCAATCTGGTAAAATTAAATCTAAGCTCAAACATCAAGATTTAAAAGACAATCAAAAATTAATCTCAAATCATGAAAAAGATATTAAAGTTATTAAACATCGCTTGACAAGAATAGAAAAAGCAATTGATCAAAAACATATCAACCTACAACCATTTGATACACAAATAGAATTAGTTCAAAATAATATGAAAAAAGAACAACTCATCTTAGAAAAACACAAACTAAAAGAATCTGACTTCTATCAAGATTACGCTAATAGCAATCAAAAGATTTATGATTCATTATTAAGTGTGTTTTCACAATTTACTGATTCTCATATTCATTTCATTAAAAACTTAGAAGACACCGTCTATGTGACTGATTCACTTTTATATACCGAAGAGAAAAGATTAAATAAAGATCATATGTTATTTGGTCAAAAAATATTTAAACATCAACAATTTTTCTTAACCCATATTAGAGATTTTTATGAAGCAAATGATCAAAAACAAGAAGAGATTGTTAGAGATTTTAATAAGGCACAAAGCCATTTAACTCGAGAACTTGCAGAAAACAAAGCATCAGTATTAAATGATATCAAGAAACAACAAATCTCTCTTATTACTCAACAAGAAAAAGATATTAAATCTCAAGTTGAAACTCATAAAAACGATTTAAAATTAAAAGAAAATGCTGATAAAAAAGATTTATTAGTTATTACCAATCATATTAAATCCTTAGAAAATAACTTAGAGTTTTATTTAGACAAAATGAAACAAGAATTGAATCTTATTAATGATAATCAGATTCAAGTTGCTAGTCAATCTTTACAAGAATATGAAAAACAGCATATGATTTTAAACCATAACAACTACAAACAAGTTTCTAAATATGATCAACAACTTGAAGCGGAAGAAAAAAGTTTTCAAACACTTGATACTTCTATTTCTAATAAGAATCAAGCATTACTCATACGTTTTGAACAAAACAGAACAAAACAAATTGCTTTATTTGAAGAAAAAACAAAACAGTTCGAATCTAATATCGAAAAATCTAGAGAAACCAACAAAAATGAAATCAAAATCTATGATCATGATGTAACACTCATGCAAGAAACTAGATCTTATGAAATTAGAAATATGAAAGAACATACCAAACGATTTACCACTAAATCAGAAAAATCTCAACAAAAAGTTTATAAAAATGAGTTAAAATCTTTAAGATTAAATTATCGATTCAAATTAAAAGCACTTAAACTAAAATAGGA
Source organism: Mariniplasma anaerobium (assembly GCF_016865445.1). GTDB lineage: Bacteria > Bacillota_I > Bacilli_A > Acholeplasmatales > Acholeplasmataceae > Mariniplasma > Mariniplasma anaerobium. The sequence goes on from NZ_AP024412.1 coordinate 989,084, forward strand.
ATTTATGGATTCCTATTTTTTTATATAAAAAAAAGAATAGTCAAATGACTATTCTATAAATTCAAACTCAAAATCAAAGATTCTTACGATATCTCCATTTTTTGCGCCTTTATCTCTTAATGCTTCATCAACACCTAAACTTCTTAATTGTCTAGCAAAACGTTTAACTGCTTCATCTTTAGTAAAATCAGTTCTTTCAAACATAATTTTTAACTTAGTTCCTGATAATTCAAAGACATTGTCTTCTGATATTTCAAGTTCAAAATCAGGTCCTTGAGCTTCAAACTCATAAAGTTTATGTGTTTCTTCATCTTTAGTTTCAATTTTCGGAGCTTCTTTTAACGCTTCTAGTGTTTTATACATTAAGGTCTTAACATTTTCTTGAGTAATAGCAGATATTAAGACAATATCATGAGAGATTTTAGATTTCAGCTCTTCAATCTTTTCTTTAGTATCTGGCATATCAATTTTATTAATCACAACGATCTGTGGTCTTTCTAGTAAAGCTTCATCATACATTTCAAGTTCATGATTAATTTTTACATAATCGCCATATGGATCATCTCTAGTGATATCTAGAACATGTAAAAAGACTTTACATCTTTCAATATGTTTTAAAAAGCGTATACCTAATCCATGACCGATATGAGCATCTTCGATTAATCCTGGCAAATCTGCTAGGACAAATGATTCTTCACCCACATAAACCATACCTAAGTTTGGTTGTAGTGTAGTGAAATGATATTCAGCAATCTTAGGTCTTGCATTAGAGACTACTGATATTATTGTTGATTTTCCAACACTTGGATATCCAACTAAACCAACATCAGCAATTACTTTTAATTCAATATGTAATTTTCTTACCTCACCTGGATCGCCATTTTCAGCATAATCAGGTGCAGGATTTTTCGCAGTCGCAAACGCAATATTTCCACGTCCACCTTTTCCACCACGAGCAACAACTAATCTTTCGTCATGGTTCGTGATTTCACCTAAGAAAAACTCTTTATTTTCACTATAAACAATAGTTCCTAGAGGAACTCTAATAAATCTATGCTCAGCATTTTTACCATGCATGCCTTTAGACATGCCATTTTCTCCGTTTTTTGCACGGATATGTCTTTGGTATCTTAAATCAATAAGATTGTTCTTTCCTTCATCACCAACAAAAATAATCGAACCACCATGTCCGCCATTTCCGCCCCAAGGACCACCATATTCAACATATTTTTCTCTTCGATATGAGGCCATACCATTTCCACCTCTACCGCCGAATACTTCTACTGTAACTTCATCAATAAACATTTTTAATCACCTGTTTTTCTATAAAAAAAGGATAACTAGGTTATCCTTCGTAGACTGATACTTGCTTTCTGTCACGACCTAAACGTTCGTATTTAACGGTGCCAGTAACTTTTGCAAATAGTGTGTCATCGCCGCCGCGTCCCACGTTGGTACCTGGGTGAATTTTAGTTCCTCTTTGACGGAAAATGATTGCTCCAGCTTTTGCATGCTGTCCATCTGATAACTTTAATCCTAAACGCTTAGATTCTGAATCACGACCATTACGAGTTGAACCTACACCTTTTTTAGATGCGAATAACTGTATATTTAACTTTAACATGTTATCCCTCCTTCTGATTTTTAATATAATTTGGATATTGTTTTTCTAAATCATGTAAGGTATATTCTAAATTTTTAATAAGTCCCGATACAATATCATTTTCTTTTAAAAGACTTAATTTAAAATAACCTTCACTTACATCTAGATCAATGAGTTGATCTAGTTTTAAATGCTCAATTGCGTTTGCGGTCAGAATCGTTGCAGTTGAAACAGCTGCACAGACGATATCTTCGCCTTTCGCTTTATAATTGGCATGTCCTTTAACAATAATTTCTTTTAATTGATTATTGTTATAAATACTTTTAACCGTAATCATGAGATTATGCTACGATTTTTTCAATAACTAATTTCGTATAAGCTTGGCGATGACCTTGTTTTTTGCGATATTTTTTTCTTACTTTGTACTTAAACACGATAATTTTTTTACCACGACCATGTTTTACTACTTTCGCAACTACTTTTGCACCTTCTACGACTGGTGTCCCAATCACAGGTTTTTCTCCGCCAATCATCAATACTTCAGTGAATTCATAAGTATCATCTGCTTCAACATCAAGTTTTTCAACATAAATTTCTTGACCTTCGACTACACGTACTTGTTTACCACCAGTTTTAATAACTGCATACATAAGCTGTTAACCTCCTTATTTTTTTATGAAGACTCACTATCAAGGTAGCATATTATGCGTTTAACACCTTTTCTATGTGGTACAACAGGAATATTTTATCGTAATTAAGGCAAAAAGTCAACCATAAAGTACAATTAAGCGGCTTTCTTTTTGTATATTTTTGATTTATCTCTTATTTGTAAAAATTAATCTTCTTCAGCCTCTTTTTTTTGCTTTTTAAATAGACTAATAAATTTCTTAGGTAAAATCAATACTGCATCACCAACAACTGATGGTAACATCTTAGCTGCTTCTAATAAAGCATCTCTTCTAATCTTCTCTTTAGTGATTTCAGTTGCATCACTAAATAAATATTTACGAGTAACAATACCAATTCTTAAAGTCAATAATGCATTAGATACACCTTGAGTTACACTACTCATAATCGGCTTGATTAAAGGTATCTCTCCTAAAGTGTTTAGTGTTGAAGCAGGTAGAACATCATTCATATCTACATTTTCTAAACCTTCTGCAATTAATGCTGTTGTAAAAACATTAATAGTTAGTTTAGATAAATTTTTATATGAAGGTCTAAATCCACACATTTCAACTAATTCTTTTATCATTTTCAAATTGACGACAATAATCGTAAAGAAATCTAGTCGACCATTTTGTGAAATAGCAGTTGAAATCATTACTGTTTTTGCATTTTTTCTAATACGTTTATTAATTTCTTTTTTAACATATTTATTAAACGTATGATGCAAAGCCCCTTGTAATAAAACTTTATCATTTAAAACTTTGGTTAAATTTTCTTTTTCTTCTTCTGGAATATAGTCTTCAGATAACAATCTTTTAACTACTTTTTTATATAATCTAAAATTCTTTCTTGATGTTTCTCCATCATCTAATGTCGTTTGAACAGAAAATGTTGGTGAAAACAAGATAATATGTACAGGTCTTAAAATAAGTGCATATACTAAAATGACTGTTAGTCCATAAAAAACATAAGAAAGATAAGGTGATATATTGGTTAATCTGTCACCAACATCTAATATGCTTGATAACAACATCAACATAAATAAAATGATAAATCCTATGGCAGCTAAGTACCAAAATATTTTTGTAGAATCTTTTTTCTTCATATAATCACATCCTTACCTAAAATTATATCATGAATTATGTTAATTTTGTTCTATGTTTTGATTTAATAGAATAAAATTCATGATGACCAATAATGATATGATCAATTAAATCAATCCCCATGACTTCTGAAGTTTTTTCTAAGTGATATGTTGCTTTCTCATCTGCTTTAGATGGTTGAGAATCCCCAGATGGATGATTATGAACAAAAATCATTGCAGCAGCTGCATAGATTACTGCTTTTTTATAAATCTCTCTTGGATGAATCATCATTTGATTAATTGTTCCAATATAAATGGTTTCTCTTTTAATGATTTCACTTTTAATGTTTAAATAGATTACAATAAAATGCTCTTGCTCTAGATGAGATATCTCATCATGAAGTAAGTAATAAACATCACTGGGTGAAGATATTTTAATCTTTTGTTCTCTTTTAAATACAGAAAGTCTATAACCTAGCTCAATTGCTGCTAAAATAGTTGTAGCTTTTGCTCCCTTAATTCCTTTAATCTTTAATAATTCAAGATAGGTTATCTTTTTTAATTCTTCTAATGAAGTTAGATGATATAAGACATGCTTTGATAATTCTAAAACTGATTGATCATGATATCCTGTTCTAAGTAATATTGCTAATAATTCTTCATTAGACAAAGCTTTAGCTCCATGTGCTATTAATCTCTCACGAGGTCTTTGATCTAATGGCATTTCTTTAACTAAATACATAAAAAACATCTCCTTATTTAATTGATAATAAGTGAGATGTTTATATTTTACTTCTTAAATTGATTTGATAACATTTTTTTAGCATATCCTACAAAGTGAAGTGATCCTGTAATTAAGAGTATATCATTTGATGTAAGTTTATTATACAATTGATTAAATGCTTCATTAAAATCTTTAATATAAAAAATAGATTGATCAGTATATTCAGATAAATCCTTATATCTAAAATCATCAAATGAAGTGATGACAATAGATGAAGAAAATGTCTTGACGATATCTAACATTGCTTTTATATCTTTATCACCTAACGCACTAAATAAGACGTGAATATTTTTATCTTTAAATGTTTCCGATAAACTATCAGATAAAGCAGATAATGCATGAGCATTATGTGCACCATCTATATAGACTTGATCTGCAATAGATTCTAATCGACCAGCCCATATTGCCTTTTTTAGACCCTTTTGTATGGTTTTCATATCTATGCTCGGATATACATATAAAGCAGCTTCTATAGCCAATATAGAGTTTAATATTTGATGTTTTCCCAGTAGAGATACACTATATGTTTCATGTTGATAGATATAGTTAACAGGATTTAAAGATACTACCTGATAAGCCAAATCGTTAATAAGTCTATAAGTCACATCCATATCCTTCATGAACGATATGAAATAAGGATAAAGTTCTTTGTCGACTGTTGAGATCAAATGGTTCTTGCTTTTTAATATGCCTAGTTTATTAGACGCAATCGATTCTAAAGTGTTACCTAGTTGTTTCATATGATCAAAACCAATATTTGTAATTAAAGACACATCACAATTAATAACATTTGTCGCATCTAACAATCCACCCAATCCAACTTCCATAATAATGACATCAACTTTTGTCTTGTGATAATAACTTAGTGCCATTAATGTTAAAAGTTCAAAGAAGGCAAGATGTTCTCCATATGCTTTTAAAAAAGTTTCGTTAAATGTATAGATCTCATTTATTTCTACTAATAAATCCTCATCATTAATCATTAATCCATTCATTCTGATGCGTTCATTAAAGCTAATCAAATATGGTGATGTATATGTGCCCACAGATAAACCCATCTCTAAAAAGATGTGTGTTAAATAAGAGCATACAGAACCTTTTCCATTTGTACCTCCAACATGAATAAACTTAGTATCTTTAAATGATAGATCTAACATATTATAAGCAAATTTCATACGTGATAGGTCTGTTTTAGGCTTAAACTTTGTTTGTGTTTCTATCCAATAAATGGCTTCTTTTATATCTTTAAACATAAGTTTTTAATTTTTCAACCACGATTTCATATTGTTTTTTATAATCTTCATATTTTTCTTTTTCAAGATTAATTTTAGATTCTGGTGCTTTTGAAATGAATTTTTCATTTTGCAATAATGATTCGCTTCTCTTAATTTCATTTTCTAAATCACTTTGTTGCTTAATCAAAGCTTCTTTTTCCATTAAAGGATCAATAATATCTGATTTTAATACATAAGCAATAATCTTAGACCCAACTAAAACAATTGTCTCAGATGATGTGTTAAGTTTTTGTGAGATTGTTAATACATTTGTGTTTAAGAACTTTTTAAAGTATGCATCAAACTTAGCAAACACTTCTAAATCATTTTTATCTTCTATCACTAACTCGATATCTAATGGTTTAGATGGTGCAACATTATGTTCCGCTCTTAAGTTTCTTACCTTTGTAATAACATCTTTAACTTCATTAAAGATATCAATAGATGTTTGGTCGCTGTAATCAGCAACTGGCCAACTAGATAACATAATCGTTTCTTCAGTTGATATTTCTAAGAATAATTTTTCAGTTACAAAAGGAATAAATGGATGCATTAACTTTAAGATATCTTTTAAGACTTTAATTAAAACCCATTGAGTCGTTTGATTTTGTTTTTCATCTTTTAAAGATACTTTAGCAAATTCAACATACCAATTTGCGAAATCTTCCCAAATAAAATGATAAAGTGATCTTGAAACTTCACCAAATTCAAATTTTTCATAATTATAATCAGCTTCTTTAATGGTTTCAGATAATCTTGATAAAATCCATTGATCAGCTAAATTAAACTCACTATCTTTTTTAACGTTAATATCCTCGATATTCATCGTAATAAATCTTGTGATATTCCATAATTTATTAATAAAGTTCCATGATGATTCAACTTTTTCTTCTTCATATCTTAAATCTGCACCTGGTGCAGAATTGGTTGTCAAGAAATATCTCAAGGCATCAACGCCATATTGTTCAATGACATCCATTGGATCAACACCATTACCTAAAGACTTACTCATTTTTCTACCTTGTGCATCTCTGATAAGACCATGAATTAGTATTCTTTCAAATGGATCTTGTTTTGTAAACTCTAGACCTTGAAAAATCATACGTGCAACCCAAAAGAAGATAATATCATATCCTGTAACCATAACACTTGTTGGATAATATCTCTTAAAGTCTTCTGTTATTTCAGGCCATCCTAATGTGGAAAATGGCCATAATGCGCTACTAAACCATGTATCAAGCACATCCTCATCTTGAGTCCAATCAGAGCCAGGAGATTCAATTTGAACCTTAACTTGATCATCTTTATACCATGCTGGTATTCTATGTCCCCACCATAATTGGCGACTGATACACCAATCATATGTATCTGTCATCCAGTTAACAAAAATCTTTTTAAATCTTGATGGTACAAATTCAGACGTTGATTCATCTAGGGCTTGTTTTGATAATTCTTCCATCTTAACAAACCATTGTAGTGATAATCTAGGCTCAACAATAACGCCAGTTCTTTCACTGTATCCTACATTATTTGTGTAACTTTCAATTTTTTCTAATAAATCAATAGCTCGAAGATCTTCTACTAATTTTTCTCTACATGTAAATCTTTCTAAACCTTGGTATTTATGTGCCATTTCATTCATCGTGCCATCTTCATTCATACACAATGGCATATCTAAATTGTGTCTTTTCCCTACTTCAAAGTCATTTGGATCATGCGCTGGAGTAACTTTAACAACACCTGTTCCAAATTCCATATCTACATAATCATCTACAATTACTGGAATTTCTACTTTACTTCCAGGAATATAAACAGACTTGCCTACATATTGACTAAATCTTTTATCATCTGGATGAACCATCAATGCTTGATCTGCAAACATGGTTTCAGGTCTTGTAGTCGCAATAACTAAATATCCTGGTTGATCTGTAAATGGATATCTAAAATAATATAGTTTACCTTGTGTTTCTTCATGTTCAACTTCAATATTTGATAATGCTGTTTTTGCTTCAACATCCCAGTTAATAATACGATGTCCTCTATAAATATATCCTTTTTCATATAATGATAAAAAGACCTTATTAACAGCGTCATTTAACTTTTGATCTAGTGTAAATCTTTCTTTATCATAATCAACAGAATTACCTAATGCAGCCCATTGAGTTTTAATAAAGTTTGCGTACTCTTCTTTCCATGCCCAAGCATGTCTCAAAAAGCTTTCTCTTCCTATATCATATCTTGATATGCCACTTGCTTTAAGTCTTGCGTCAATTTTTGCTTGAGTCGCAATACCAGCATGATCCATACCTGGAAGAAAGAGTGTATCATATCCCATCATCCGTTTACGTCTGATGATGATATCTTGTAATGTATTATCCCATGCATGTCCTAAATGTAGTTTACCTGTTACATTTGGTGGTGGAATAACGATACTAAATGGTTTACCTTTTTTGTTTATACCTGATTTAAAATATCCTTTATCAACCCATGTTTGATATCTGCCTGCTTCAACCTCTTTAAAATCATATTTAGGTTTTAGTGTTGTCATGATCAATCAACTCCTTATAATCTCTTTTTGTCATGTGATATACCATGACATCTATATCTTCTTTATCCATATATTCTCTTTTTTCTGTCTTTAGGTATCTAAACCCACATTTTTCAATAACCCGCTTAGATTGAGTATTTGAGACCATATGGCCACACATGATTTCATCTAATCCAAGTGCATTAAAGCCATAATCTAAAACTTTAAAGCACGCTTCGACAATTAAGCCTTGTCCCCAATATTTATCATCAAGAACATATCCTATTTCTCTTCTGTTTTCGACTGCATTTTCAAAATTTCTAACATGCAGACCAATGGTTCCAATTAAAGCATCATCAGTTTTAGTCGTTATACCCCAAACTTCTTGTTCCCGTATTAATAATTTTAATATCTTTGCAGTCTCTTTAATGTTTTTATGTGGAGACCATCCAGCCATGGGACCAATATTTGGTTTTTTTGCATATGCAAAAAGATCTTGCACATCTCTTAAAGCTAAATCTCTTAAAATTAATCTTTTTGTTATTAATGTTTTCATAAATCCTCCAAAAAATAAAAAAACGTCCTTAGAATAAATCTAAGGACGACATATTATCGCGGTACCACCTTAGTTCTAGAAATAAATTTCTAGCACTTAATCCTTTTAACGCAAGGCATACGCTTTTAACTACTACTATTTCATTAAAAGTGCTCCTAGGCTACCTTCATGAGTTTCAATCGAATTTCGCACCTTTCAATTCGTCTCTTTAAATGAAATCCTCATTACTCTTCCTATTCATCACATATGTAATTATATTAGCATAAAGACTCTTATTAAACAAGTATTTTAAGCTTTATTACTTTTTTCGAACTTCCAAGTATCTTTGCACATATCTAGAATCGTTTTTTCTGCTTTCCATCCTAATTTATCATAAGCTTTAGTTGCATCTGCATAACTATTTGATATATCTCCTGGTCTTCTACCTACAATTTTATAAGGTATTTCTATTTTATTAGCTTTTTCAAAAGCTGTTAAGAGCTCTAAAACAGAAACGCCAATACCAGTGCCTAGATTATAAACTTCAACACTATCTAATAGTTTTTCAATAGCAAGGACATGACCTTTAGCTAAATCAACCACATGAATATAATCTCTTACACCTGTTCCATCAGGTGTATCATAATCATTTCCATAAATACTTAAGATTGGTAATTTTTTATTGGCAACTTTTTGTATATAAGGCATTAAATTATTTGGAATACCATTTGGTTGTTCACCAATTAAACCTGAACTATGTGCCCCAACTGGATTAAAATATCTTAAGATTGATACTTTAAAGTCTTTATTGACTTGAGCCGTATCTTTTAAAATACGTTCACTCATCGCTTTAGTTTCACCATATGGATTGGTTGTTGGAAGTAATTCCATATCTTCAGAAAAAGGAACCTTTTGATCTCCATAAACGGTTGCACTTGATGAGAATACAAATTTATTAACACCATATTTAATTGCTAATTGACTTAAATTAATTGTAGATACCAAATTATTATAATAATAAGCCAAAGGAATTGATACTGACTCACCAACAGCCTTTAATCCAGCGAAATGGATGATTCCATCAAATTGATGAAGTTTAAATATAGCTTCTAACTTGATATGATCTGTACAATCAACTTTATAAAATATAGGTTTAACACCAGAAATTTTAAAAATTTTATCTATTGTTTCTTCATTTGAATTTACTAAATTATCAACAATTACAACACTATGACCTGCAGCAATCAATTCAACTACAGTATGTGAACCAATATAACCTGTACCACCAGAAACTAATATATTCATATAATCCTCCATTTACTCATAACTTTCTATCGTATCTATAATGATATCGATTTGAACACTGAAAAATAAATTATTAATACCTTCACCAACATATTCATCAACATATGCCATGGTATTAATGCCGACTAACTTACCATATACATCTATTAAAGCTCCACCACTGTTTCCAGGATTAATACCTGCAGTGTGTTGAATCATCATGGTATCCATACCATCATAGTCCCACATGGATCGATTAACCATTGAAACAATTCCTGAAGTTATAGTATTTGGAAGATCAAGTGGTGATCCGATTGCAAAAACCATTTCTCCTACGCGTATATCTGATAAATCCGCAAATTCAACAGGTACAAAAGTTTTAGTGGATGTAAAAGTCATTAAAGCAAGATCATTTGTTACATCTTTCCATAAAAGATTAATATTGTTATCACTGATAATCGTGTCGCTTGTATTTCCAAACAATGTTATTTCAAACTCAAAACCTTCACTTCCATCGACAACGTGATGATTTGTTAAAACATAATAGGTTGAGCCACTTTTATCTATGATAACTCCTGAGCCACCACCTATATAATCTAAGCCATCATAAATATCAATCATCACTACAGATTTTTGAATTTCAGATAACATATCATTGATATAATCTTCATATAATTCAATGATGTATAAAGGATCAAGATCAAGTGGATTTAGTGATTCAAACGGATAGTTCTCTATAATAGATTCAATATCATCAGTTGTTAATATCTCTTCATCTAAAACCCATTTTGCATAAACAGTCATATCTTTATAAACTACTGCATTAAAGTACGCTGGATAATTAAGATCACTATCTAAAAACCATCCTGAAAACTTGTATCCATCTTTTACTGGGATCATGCCTGGAAGTTCTCCACTGCTTATTGAAGCAATACTTGAACCACCATTTGATTCAAAATCAATGGTATAATCTATAGTTTCAGCTGCACAAGCTGTTAAACTTAGTAATAATGCAAATAAAACAAATAATGTCAATTTTTTCATATGTATATTCCTTATGTGTAGAAATTTAACTTCTACGATCTAGCTAGCATATCACACATACTGTGTAATCTTATGTTAAGGATGAATCACTTCGTCTATTCTTGACAAGAATAATGTTTCAACCTTATCTATGTTTTCTTTTGTTACATTGCTTATAGCAATAAATATCTCAGGATTACTTAACATACCTTTGATTAATTTTTCTTGTTTAAATTGTTTTGTCTTAGGTATTTTATCCTTTTTAGTTGCAACAACAATGACTTCACGACCCAATTGTCTTAAAAATTGATATGTATTTAAATCATCTTTTGTTGGACCTACTTTGAAATCAATTAAAAGACAAACAAATAACAAATCCTGATTATCAAGCAAGAACTTTTCTATCATAATGATAAAATCATCTTTTAAACTTTTAGATCGTCTTGCATATCCATAGCCAGGTGCATCTACAAGATAAAAGTTTTGATTGATTAAATAAAAATTTAATAACAAAGTTTTACCTGGTGTTTTAGAAACTCTAGCTAAATTTTTTCTGTTAGTTAAGCTATTGATAAAAGAGCTTTTCCCTACATTACTACGTCCTAAAAGTAGTATTTGAGGTAAAACATCTGGTTTATCTTTTAAATCTGTTAAGCTTTTTATATACATTGCTTCTTTAATCACATTTACACATCCTTAATATAGTAAAAAGTAGTCATATTGACTACTTTTAATTATAACTTATTTAAGCGCAATTTTAAAGACTTCATTCACATTTTCAACAGTTATGATTTCTAATGCTGATCTTACTTCTTCAGGAATGTCATCAATATCTTTTTCATTTTGTTTTGGAATTAAAATTGTCTTTAATCCACTTCTATGAGCAGCAATTGATTTTTCTCTTAAGCCACCAATAGGTAGTACATGTCCTCTTAATGTGATTTCACCAGTCATCCCAACTTCTTTTCTAACATATTTTTGTGTAGCAGCTGAGACAATTGCAGTTGCAATTGTAATACCTGCAGAAGGTCCATCTTTAGGAACTGCTCCTTCAGGCACATGAATATGGAAATCATTTTCTTCAAATAATGAAGGATCTAAATTAAGATTTTTAGCGTTTGATTTAACAAATGATAGAGCTGTTTGTGCTGATTCTTTCATCACATCGCCAAGTTTACCTGTTAAAACCAAATGGCCTTTACCCTTATAGTAAGTCACTTCAACTGGAAGTGTATCTCCACCAAAGGCTGTATAAGCTAATCCAGTAGCAACACCAATTTGTTCTTTAGCATCTGCTAAATTATGAGTATACTTAGGTTTGCCAACATATGCTTCTAAAGCTTCATCATCAATATATATAGTTGAAATTTTCTTTAATAATATATCTTTAATACCTTTTCTAATCAAGGCCCCAATATATCTATTCAATTCACGCACACCAGCTTCTCTGGTGTAGTGTTGAATGATATGATATATCGCATCATCAGTAATTTCAAAATCTTTATCTTTAAGACCATGAGCCTTTAATTGTTTTTTAATTAAATGACGTCTAGCAATTTGGAATTTTTCATGTTCAGTATAACTAGATAATTCAACAATTTCCATACGGTCTCTTAAAGGCGCAGGTACGTTTTCTAAATAGTTTGCTGTTGTTATAAATAACACTTGTGATAAATCATAAGGTTCTTCTAAATAATGGTCACTAAAATTAGCATTTTGTTCAGGATCTAAAACTTCAAGCATTGCAGATGCTGGATCCCCTTTGAAATCACTGCTCATCTTATCGATTTCATCGAGTAAGAAGACAGGGTTCATGGTCTTCGCATCTTTCATACCTTTAATAATACGACCTGGCATAGCTCCAATATAGGTTCTTCTATGTCCTCTTATTTCTGATTCATCTCTGACACCACCTAAAGATTGTTTAACAAACTTACGATTAAGTGCTTCAGCTATTGATATAGCAAGTGATGTTTTACCAACACCAGGAGGACCAGCAAGACATAAAATTGTTTGTGGATTACGTTTTGTCATAATCTTAACAGCTAAATATTCAATAATACGATCTTTAACTTTTTCTAAAGCGTAATGGTTTTCATCAAGTTTTTGTTGAACCTTTTTCAAATCATAATTATCTTTACTTGATTTATGCCAAGGCAAATCAACTAGCAAATCAAGATAAGATTTAATAATTGATGATTCTGCCATTGCAGAAGGTGTAGATTGATATCTAGAAAGTTCAGCTAATGCTTTAACTTCAATGTTTTTAGGCATTTTAGCTTTCAAGATTTTAGTTCTTAGCTCATCAATTTCTTCTTCTTTTTTCGCTTTATCGCCCAATTCATTTTGAATGGCACGCATTTTTTCACGAAGATAATATTCTTTTTGATTTTCATCAATTGATTTTTTAATTTCTTCATTAATCTTTTGTTCTAATTCAACAATCATTTTTTGTTTGTTAATGTCTTCTAATAACATACGTAAACGTTTGTTTAAATCTAATTCTTCTAAATATCTGTATTTTTCTTGTTCGCTTATTTTTAGATAAAACGAAACCATATCACAAACTTTTTCGCTTGTAATACCATTTTGAATTTTTTCTAAGACTTGATTGTTAGGTAATAAAATTGTTTGCCCATATTTTGCGACTTCTTCAACTACCATTTTAACTAAAGTAACCTCTTTATCTTGATCACTCATGATAGTATCTTTTTCTTCATATTCAACCACATAGTATGGTTCAGTTATAAAATAATCTTTAACCTCAATACGGCTAAGAATAGATAGTTTAACTTTATATGCTTCATTTGGCAATTTTATTTTCATTTGAATCTTAGCTAAAACACCAAAAGATTCAATATCTTTTGTTGTTGGTTCTTCGATCAAAGGATTTTTTTGTACTAAGATGATTACATAAGATCCAAAATTCTTTTCAGCTTCTTCTACAGCCTTTAAAGATATCTTACGACCAACTTCAATTCTAAAATCATTATTAGGTACTGGAACAGTACCGCGTACGATGATTGCTGGAAGACTTTTTGCTAGTTCCATATATTTCACTTCCTTCTTTTTATGTTCATAATTATTATAGCACATTTACCAATATTTGCAATCAATATGACTGAGTGCCAATTCCTTTTATTAAAGAAAAGGGAAAACTTAGGTTTCCCCTTTATATTTTATACTTTTTTAGCGTTATCTACAACAAATAAATATGCTTTATTGACAATAACATCTTTTTCTAAGATATTAGTAGGAATATATTTCTTGATTTCATCAACTGCCATCTTATATTGTTCTGCTAGCTCTACATATTTTACTTCTAGTTCTTCTTTGGTTGCTTTAATACCTTCTAATTTAGCGATTTCTTCAATAACTAATGTAGTTTTTACTCTTTTTTCTGATTCAACTTTAACTTGAACGTCAAATTGTTCAGGAGTGATACCGTTCATTTGTAAGAACATATCATATTCTAGACCATATTGTTTAGCTTGATTTGCGATATTTTCTTTATATTGTTTGATTTCATCTTCAACCATAACTTCAGGAACATCTAGCTCAGCTGCATTTACTACTTTTTCGATAATTTCTGATGTCATTGTTTGTTCTGCTTGAGTTTTCTTAGCTGCTTCTAATTCTTCTCTTGTTGTCTTTGTTAATTCTTCAACAGTCTTAACGCCTTCTTTTTCAAGACTTACAACAAATTCATCATTTAATTCAGGTAAGTTTTTGGTTTTAATTTCGTGAAGTGTAACTTTAAATGTAACTTCTTTACCTGCTAAGTTATCAGCTTGATAGTTTTCAGGGAAAGTTACTTTTAAATCTTTTTTCTCTCCTGATTTTAAACCAACCATTTGGTCTTCAAATCCAGGAATGAATTGGTTAGAACCAATTTCTAATTGATAGTTTTCAGCTTTTCCGCCTTCAAAAGGTTCGTTATCAAGGTATCCATCAAAATCAAAGATTGCTGTATCTCCAAGTTCTAATGCGCCTTCTTTTAATTCTAGTTCTGCTTTTTGTCCTAAAAGATTTTTGATTTCTTTATCTACATCAGCATCACTTACTGTTATGTCAATATTTTTAACTTCTATGTTTTTGTATTCGCCTAATTTTACATCAGGTTTAACAGGTGCTTCTAATGATACTTCAAATGGTTCGCCAATCTTGATTTTTGCAAAATCAACATCGACATCAGGTTGACCTACGATTTCATAATCAGGATGAGCTTGTGCTTCATGATATTTATGATGTAATACATGATTGATCGCATCTTCATATAATGATTCAATTCCAAATTTTGTTTCATAAATATTTCTTGGTACATGACCTTTTCTAAATCCTTTTACTTCTACATCTTTTTGAACTGTATCAAACGCATGGCTTAATCCATGTTCAAATTCTTCTGGTGTAACTTCAAATGTGTATTTCACACGGTTTGTTGCTAATTTTTCTACTTTCATGTTATAAACTCCTTTTAAATATTTTTTATGTTTACATGTTTGTCAAACCTTATTTATTATAACATATATTCTATTATAAGAAAGTAATTTGGTTATATATTGCACAATTTCACAAATTGAGATACAATATTAATAAGTTAATGGAGGATTTAATACTATGATTACAATTAAAGAAGTAAATAATTTTGTTGATTCAATTCGTTTTACTGAGTTTCCTAATAAATTATATAAAAAAGTTGAGGCCTTTGTTCCAGCACTTTCAATAGATGAAAGAAACGTATTTAATAAAAAAACAAATCCAGTTCATGAATACTGTGATTCAATTCGTTTTCTTGCATATAATGATGGTAAGCTTGTAGGACGTATTGCAGGTATCATCAATCATAAGCTTAATAAAGCTTTTGATAAAAAGGAAGTTAGATTTTCAAGAATTGATATGATTGATGACATAGAAGTTACAAAAGCATTGATCAAATCAGTCCAAGACTGGGGTACCAAAGAAGGCATGACTGATATCATCGGTCCGATTGGCTTTACCGATCTTGATCGTCAAGGCTTATTAGTTGAAGGTTTTGATCAACTTAATATGTTTATAACTGTTTATAATCATCCTTACTATAAGGAACACCTTGAACAATTAGGATTTGAAAAAGATGTTGACTGGGTTGAAAAACAAATCATGTGGCCAACTGAAGTATCTGATAAAGTTAAACGTGGTGCAGAAATAGCTAGAAAACGCTATGGTTATCGTTTAATTAAAGTTAAAAAGAAAAAAGAATTGTTCAAATACATTTATGAAGCATTTGCAATGTATAATGTAGCATTTGAAGAATTATATGGCTTCTTTCCAATCACTGATAAAGTCATGGATTATTATATTAAACAAATGATCATGATTGTTCAATTAGAATATATCTGGTTTGTTTTAGACAAAGAAGATAAAATAGTAGGCTTTACAGTCATTATGCCAAGTTTAGCCAAAGTCAATAAAAAGAATAATGGTCACTTGTTTCCATTTGGCATCTTTAGATTACTTAGAGGTCTGAAAAAATATGATGTTATTGATCTATATTTCATTGCAGTTGATCCAAAACATCAAGGACATGGTATCATTGCATTAATGTTTGAAGATGGTATTATAACAGGCGCAAAACATGGTGTTAAATTTGCTGAAAGTGGACCTGAACTTGAAGAAAATATTGCAATTCAAAATCAATGGAAATCATTTGATTTTAATGAACATAAACGTAGACGTTGTTATAAAAAGAAAATCTAGGAATTTCCTAGATTTTTTTTATGTGAAAACAATAAATTTAAATATGTATGGTAAAATAGTTTAAACGACAGATAAGGAAATAATACTATGAAAAGATTCCATTTAACAGATAGATATGCGCTCATCAATTTCAATGCATCCCTTTGTGATAACGAGATACAAATCGTTTCATCAAAGAGTTTTGAAATGGTGCTAGCTCAATACATAAGAAAACTTAGATCAGAAAAAGATATCATTATGCTGCAATTTAAAGGGGTATCTATCCCTATGATTCATGATGCATATAAACTCTTGTTGATTTATGATTATTTAGATATAGACAAGAAAAATCCAGCCTTAACACCTCTTTTAAATAAACGAGATGCTTTTTATCGTTTTACCGAAAGTTTTTATGACCATTGGAGAAAACTTGAACGTTTTGGTATGGTTCTAGCAAATAAACGCTATACCAACCAGTCTCATGCAAATCTATTGATCAATGAATCAGATCAATTCAATCAACGTATCTTAAATCTTTATAGAACAATCACACAAAACATATTGGGAAAACAATTTTATACATTAAGACAACTTCCAGCTGGCATAAACGCAAATCTTGCGTTAATGCCTCATAAGTTTAGCGATCATCCAACTTATCATAATCTCCAAAATGTAAATTACATTCAAGAGATACTAACTAGACCTCCATTTATTATTTACTCAAAATCAAATAAACGTGAAGGACTATTTAGAGAAGTTCATGAAAATCCACTTGATCATATTGAAATTAATAAACTTCACTATATAACTTATCCTATTAAAGTGGGTAAACTTATAGCATTCGTATATATTCATAGAGATTTTCTTCATCATGGGATTGCCTTAAGTAATTTATTCGAACCTGCTTCTTTTAAAGATTATGAACATAAAAAACCTGATCTTCTTTATATCTATGGCGTTAGAGAAAATGAATTTGATTGCACATACTATAAAGATTTAGGAGAAAATATATATATTGGAGTTGTTTCTAGATCAGATAAAAATGATTATTTTGGATATATGAAAAAAATGTTATTAACACTACATAACATTCATTCCATTGATCATAAAAATCTACCCATCCATGGAGCAATGGTTAACATCTTATTAAAAAATGGAAAAGAAAAAAATGTAGTTGTTATCGGTGATAGTGGTGCAGGTAAATCAGAAACACTAGAAGCTCTAAGAGTCATAGGTAGGGACTATATTAAAGATATGCGAGTTGTTTTTGATGATATGGGAACATTCTTTATTAAAAACAAAAAGATTTATGCACGAGGAACAGAAACTGGAGCATTTGTTCGCTTAGATGATCTTGATGCAGGATATGCCTATCAAGAAATGGATCGTGCAATATTTTTTAATCCAGATCAATTAAATGCCCGAGTGATTCTACCAGTAAGTACTTATGATTTCATCATTAAAGATCATAGCGTAGATTTTCTGTTTTACGCAAACAATTATATAGATACAAATGATGGTATCACATATTTTGATGATATCAATGATGCACTTAAAACCTTTAAAGAAGGCAAAAGATTTGCTAAAGGAACAACTGCAGAAATTGGATTGGTTAAAAGTTATTTCGCAAATCCTTTTGGACCTGTACAACAGGAACAAATGTGTGATCTATTAATTGATAACATGTTTAAAATCTTATATACGCATCATATTACAGTCGGTGAAATTTATACAAGACTTGCTATCAAAGGTAAAGCGATGAATGGTCCACAAGAGGCTGCTAAAAAATTATTACAACTTATCACTAAAGATGCATCTTAATGCATCTTTTTCCTTTTAAAAAAGGGCTAAACATATTATAATGGGTGTATACATCTTTGGAGGTAGACATGAAACATATCGAACGCTTTTTAAATAGTGGTGTTTATATCGCACTTATTTTTGCGATTACATTGATATCTTGGTCATTTTATCAAGAAACGCCCCCACATATATTTAATCTTTATAACATCATTGGCTTATTTGTTTTAGTAGCTTTGATGTTTTTAATATTAGTTTTCTTTGAAAACACACTATATATAGCTCCTATTTTGATATCATTTTTATTTATTGTTAATAAAAGTGATATGAATTTTGATACAACTACATCTGTCGGATGGGTATACATCGCACTAGCTTTAGTATTTTTAGGCCCTCTCATTCATTATCTTAGATATAAGCCTAAAATAAAAAAGGGCCATTTCACTCTAGGTCTTTTGTTAATCGCAATATCCTATGTATTATCTCTTTTATTCATTCCTTTTGAAATCAACTCTATACCTGTTTCATTATTAGGCTTTGTTTATCTAGGGTTTTACATCTTTTTACTATCTACAGCTAAAGCAAACATTGATTATATTTTTAAGATTATGATCTTTGTAAATATCTTATTAACTGCTCAAGTTGGACTTTATCTTTATAGAGGCTATATTGCTAATCCAGACCTAGCATTTGTTGATAGATTATTTGCTGGATGGGGAAGAAATCTTGGATGGGCAAATGTAAACGATATGTGTTTTTATATCGCTCTAACATTTCCTTCTTATCTATATTTTATTTATAAAAAACCATATCACATGTATTTATGGATCGTCATGATTATTCCTGTTATCTTTGTATTCTTAACAGAATCAAGAGGCGGTTTAATAGGATTTGCGATAAGTTTTATTGGTATTATAGCCTTTAATCTCATTAAAGGACATGTCATGCAGCTAATTCAGATGCTCGTCTTTTTAACAGTCATTGGTATTATCTTTTATATTTATCAAGAAGCTGCGATTAAATGGTGGGACAGATTTATGTTATCCTTTGGAGAAGACTTAAATGACTTTAGTTCTAATAGAATTGAAATCTATCAACAAGGTCTAACCGTTTTTAAAGCACATCCGCTCTTTGGTGGAGGTTGGTTATCACTTCAACAGTTAAATCCTGGCACAAGGCTATTTATGTATCATTCTACACTGGTTCAAGCATTAGCTGCAATGGGTATCTTTGGACTATTTGCATTACTCGTTCATTTCTTTCAAGTTGCAACATTCTTCTTTAAAAACATTACATTAGAAAAATCATTGTTTATCATAGGATATGGTGCAGCTCAAATACATGGACTTATTGATAATGTGCAATATGCAGTTCCTTTCTCACTTTTAATGGTAATTATATTTGCACTATGGGAAACAAGTGAAAAGAAAACTATATTTGATATTAAAGATCATAGATATATTTCCAGTCAAACATAAATAAATAGGAACTTCTATCAAAGATAGAAATTCCTTTTTTTTATTTATAATTTGCAATTAAGTAATTTGTGATTGTTATTTCTTTTTCTGGTCTCATAAAATAATACCCTTGAGCAGTATGACATCCATAAGATTCTAACAAATCTGCTGTCTCTTTATCTTCTATACCTTCTATTAAGACCTCATAGCCTAATTGAAGAGCTAGTGCAATAGTTGCTCTAACAATGGCTTGGGTTGTTTGAGAAATTAGAATTTGACTGGTAAAGAATTTATCAATTTTTATCGTATGAATTGGAAACTGTGCAAGATACGCTAGTGATGAATATCCTTTACCAAAATCATCAATGACTATCTTAAATCCAAATTTAGCAAATTTTTCTAATATAGACTTACTTAATTCTGGTTTTTCCATTAAAACTGTTTCAGTAACTTCTAATTTAACCATATGAGGGGAAATATCAAATGTTCTAAATATAGAAATCATATTTTTATAAAAACTCATATCATAAAGATTTTTTGTGGAAATATTAATAGATATAGGGATTTCAATCCCTTTTTCTTTAAGATCTTGGTGAAATTTTAATGCTTTTCTAAAAATTTCTTCTGTCATTATGTGAACTAAAGATGTCTGTTCAATAGCAGGAATAAAATCATCTGGATAAATCATTTTCTTTATTGGATGATACCATCTAACTAACGCTTCTAATCCAATAGGTTTTCTAGTTTTTAAATCAATTTTTGGTTGATAAACCAAGAATATTTGATTTGTTTTTAAGCTTTCTTCAAATTCACTTAAAAGTTCATATTCATATTTCTTACGTGTTTCCACGTTTTTAAATTTTGTATATAATATATGTTTTTCTAAAGCTTCATTAGCTGCAATATCAGTATTTGTGAAATATGAAGAAACTTCTTGATGTTGTTCAATTCTTATTTGATGAAAACCTAGGCCAAAATCAACAAAAAATTTATATGCGTCAACATGATTAATCCCTTTAATGAGTTTTGAAATTTGTTCAATTTGATCTTCATAACGTTCACATAAAACAATAAGCCAAATTTTATTTAACTGAGGATGAATCACAACAGATTTTGTATCAAATTTAAGAAACTTTTCTTCTAAGATTTGTAAATAATTATAATAAGTTTTATAACCTGCAATATCACATATCGTCTGATGATTTGAAATAATCATTGACATAATCATATAATTCTTTTCAAGGTCAAATGGTATTTCTTTTAAATAATTAATATTGTATAAAGATGATTCAGTATTTACAGTCATCAATGTTTCAATTCTTTCGTTAACATACCGATAGTTTTTAGAAAAATAACCACTCATCAATCCAACTATAACCATCATGACTAATCTAAAGAACCAGTCAGAAAAGAGTTGAGCATCTCCTGTTACTAAATCATATGGCATCAAAGGTCCAACTAATATGCCTGCAATAATGGCTGTAACAAAACCATACACTCCACCTAATATGCCACCAGCAAAAACAATAGCAATATACATTACATGTGTATGTGCTAAATGGTTATTATCTAGTGCTAGAATATAAAAGTAAAAAACTATCAGCATAAAAACCGTAAAGATTGCTGATAAAATTTTGTAATTTTTCTTAATCCATGCAATAAATTTATCAAATGTGATTTGTCTCATAGAAAAACCTTTCTATACTTTAAGTATGGTTATCCAGTTGCTAGGGTCAGGAATATCTCCTGTTTGTATCCCTGTAATAATTCTATAAAGCTCTTTTGTAATTGGACCCATTTCTTTATGATACTTAAATTGATGTTTATGTCCCAAATGGGTAATTGTTCCTATAGGTGTAACTACAGCAGCTGTGCCACATGCTCCAGCTTCATCAATATGATCAAGAGCATCTATATCAATATCACATTCTTGAACATCTAGTGCAAGCATGTGAAAAGCGATATGTCTTAAAGTTCTATTTGTAATACTATCTAAGATAGATGGAGATTTGGGTGTTATATAAGCTTTTTCATGGGTAATTCCAAAGAAATTAGCTGCCCCAACTTCTTCGATTTTAGTATGCGTTGCTGGATCTAGAAAAATAGTATCTGCATACCCTTTTTCTCTAGCTTCTACTTGTGCATATAAGCTTGCTGCATAATTTCCACCAACTTTAACATGTCCTGTACCATGAGGTGCGGCACGATCAATAGATGAAGTAATCATATCTACAGGTTTTAGTGGTCCCTCAAAATAACTTGATACAGGAGAGACTACCACACTAAAGATATATTTTTTTGCTGGTCTTAGTCCTAAATTAGCTCCAACACCAATCATAAAGGGTCTAATATATAAAGTTGAATTAGATCCATATGGTGGAACAAATTCATTATTAGCTAATACAGTCATCTTAACTGCTTCAATAAATATATCATAAGGAATTTTTGGCATCATCATGCGTTCACATGACATTTGAAATCTTTTAGCATTATCAAGTACTCTAAATAAATTGATATTGCCGTCTTTTCTTCTATATGCTTTTAAGCCTTCAAAAGCTTCTTGTCCATAATGTAGTGCTGTTGATGTGGATGAAATAGTAATTGTATCTTCTTCTCTTAATACACCTTCACTCCATTTGCCATCTTCGTAAAAAGAAATGTAGTTAAAAGGTGTTTTTACATATGTAAATCCTTTTGCTTTATTTTCCATATTTTCCTCCCGAAATTATGTAAACTAAATTTCATTTGATTCTTGAGCGTTTTGTCCTCGAAGTCTAAGTTTTTCTGTAAAAAATAGTATCGTATCATCTTTATCATAAATAAAACACATAATTAAAGCGATTAAGCCTCCATAGACTATAACTGGTAAAACCAACCATAGTACAGGTATATAGAATGTAAATCCATAGACTGGATGTGTAACCATAAAGATGGATGGAACTAAAAATCCAATAATCATTCCAACTCCATAAAATTCATTTTTAGATCCAAAAATATATGAAGGATTTCTTTTACTTGGATTAAATAGTTCTTCTTTAGGAACCCAACCTACTGCAGTAATAAATAGTTCATTTAAAAAGATAATTAATAAAACGACAAGCAATACAAATGGTTGTCGATATGCTCTTCTAATAGATAGTTCATGCATTTTGTAATGCATCATAAGAAACGGTACTAAAAACAAAATAAAATGAGCAGTATAAAATCTGATTGTCTCAAGCATAAATGCAGATCTTACGCCTATAGGTATATAACCGTTAAACATCGTGCTCATTGCGTCTAGTGGGACAACAAAGGTTAAAATACCTGATGCCATACCTACCATGACCATATAGTCTTTTAATGTTTTATTTTTAATAAAATATAAAAATGGAAAAATTAAAACACTAACTGCGCATATATTTTCAAAAGACACTTTAGACCATATCGATATTGAATCAAGTATTGTATAAGGGAATATTAAAATCTTTAAAAAATGAATAGCAAGATTAAATATAATCAATCCAAAAATAAAATAGTGTCTAAATTTATCTGATTTGTTTTTTAGAAACTTAACAGATAAGATCGTTACACCAAGTGCAATAAAAATATATAAGAAGTAGTAAAAATTAAATAGTTCTACGACTGGCATGAAATCACACTCCTATTACTTATGATTATATCATATTTCATGTTAATTTATCTAGATTTTCATATGAAAAGAAGGTATATGATAATCATATACCTTCCTATATTTAATTGATTGCTATAAATCTATTTTAGTGTAGGGTTTCCAAACTCATCAACTAATTCAAAATTCCAAATATCATGATCATAAAGCGTTGACATAATTTGTTGAATATTAGCTAAGCTACTATTATAGATAGCAAAATTATTGTATTGATAAAGTGTATAAACATCTTCAAATTCATAACTATCATTAACATACTCGATTGCTCTAACGTAATCATCATTATTTAAACTTTTACTCGTTGTATATACAAATCTAATTTCTGAATTACTAACTTCTCGAACTAAACCATATACTGAGTTTTGACTGCTAAAATTAATTGTTGAATATGCATATGTCAAAATTGAATCATCTCTTAAGTCGAAGCAAATAGCGCCACTGCCCCAATTTGTTATATTGATAGTACCAGTTGTATAAACGTTTGAGATATCTGAATAATTGACAGATGATACTAAACCACCTACGTATTCATAAGCATTTATATCAACATGTGCTTCAGCGATGTTTAATGATGAACTATACATTCTACCAAATACACCACCAACATAACGATAAGCATCAATAACTACATCAACATAAATTCTTTGTGCCTTAGAACTGTTAAATTGACCTGCAACACCACCGGTACCACCCCAACTTGTACTATTAGAAGTTATAAATGCATTGATACTAATGTTTTCAATGACTGATTCTTCAATTGCACCAGCTAATCCTCCAATATAAGTTGATGAGTCAGTTGTGTTGGTTGCTGTAATTGTACCTGTGACACTGACATTTTCAATAACTGTATAAGCGTTAGTTCTACCTATTAATGCACCTACATACATTTCATAATTGTTATTGATATAGGTTCTCGTTGTAATACTTATATTTACATTTTCTAATGCTAAATTCTTAATAACAGCTAATGAAGTACTTGCAAATAATCCTACATAAGGAGTTTGATCTTCATAAGTTTTAACGATGTTTAGATTACTTATTGTATATCCAGCGCCATCAAATGCTCCTTTAAAGTTTTCAATTGGTTCCCATTCAAAACCATCTAAATCTATATCATTTGCCAAAATATAAGAATGATCACTAGACATATTTTGAAGTTGTTCAGCAGTTGTAATAACGATTTGTGCCTCTGTTGTCATTAAAACGATATGATTTGAATCTGCTGCTGAAAGTCTTGATCTTGAATCTAGAGCTTCATTTGAATAATAGAATGATTCCACTCTGAAATGCTCATACATATTTGTATTGGATGCTGTAAAATTAATGGTTGCTTGTGTATGATCTGTATTTAATGTAAATTGAGTTGAGTCATATGTTGTATTACCATAAGCACCTCTATAAATAGTTATGCTATCTATATCATATCCAGTTGGATTATAGAATTGGACAACAACTTCTATTTCTTGATTAATATATGTATAATAAATTAATTCTTGGTTTAAATATGAATCAATTGATTCAACATAAATATCACCATTAATCATGATTTGTGCTGTGTTATTGATGGCTGTTGTTATATTAAATGTTTGATTTTCATAAGTAGCATATAAATTTGTAACAACTAAATCAGTTAATCCACCAATATAATTTTCATCTGTTAAAAATTCTACAAGAAGTTCTGTTTGACTAAGTTGTGTAACTGAATAAACTTGTCCATTAATCATGACATCTGTAAATTCTAATCCATTTGGATTGTTTAAATATAGTTTTAACGAAATTGCATCACCAGAAACGATTGCTGAAGTATTCATTAGTTTTGTCTCAGTTAATTCTACGACTGGTGTTGTCTTTAATGTATAATCATCTGTAATCTCAACATTTGCTAATCCCTGATTTAAATTGTATGAATAAACTGCATAAATTGTATATGCTGTATATGCGTCAAGTGAGTTAAATGTTCTTACTGTTAAGTCACTTAATGATTCTATTAATGTGCTACCTTGATATATACTGATTTCTGTAAATGTTCCAACATCATCTATATCTGAAAGATTAAAGTTAAATGAAATGCTATTATTTGTTGATGAAACATTATTGAAACTCATCGTTGGAACAGCTTTAGCATATGTTGTAAATTCTAGAATTTCAGATGCTTGGCTTGGTCCAAATTCATCATCAACAAATTCATAGATTGCGATTACTTCTAAGAAATAGGTTGTTTCTGAATATAAATTACCAAATGCTTTTAATGTAAGTGATGTTTGAAGAATATTGTAATCTTGGTCAAGTAGGTTATATACCATACTTTGTGTGATACCTAATTCATCAACAAGTTGATAATCAAATGTAATATCTTCTTGACCTACTGCTACATTGACAATCGTGATTTCTGGAACATTTTCAGGATCTGTTGTTCTAACACGATAAGTTGCAACGATTTCTTTTTGACCTGAACCATCTTGATAATCATATACATATCTTATTTCTATTTTGTAAGTTGAACCGTATCTTAAATCAGTAAATGTTAAGTTTTCTAAATCTGTAATTTCTGCGATTAACACTTGATCTTGATATAACAATATTGTATCTATTTCACCAATTTGATGTGGATCATCAATATACAAATCAAATGTTATCGTTGAATTATCTGATACTACGTTTCTAACTTCAAGTTTAGGTTGAATCTTAAACAATGGATAATCATTGACATAAACGAAATACTCATTACCCCAGATACCATTCATTAAATCAAGAACATCTGCAAGTGGCATAACTGTTGTATATCCATCATTGACAGGTGTATAAACATTTGTGAATTTAGAATTGTTTTGATTAGCTATACTTCTTAAAATACGATTATTAGCGCCATATAAGTAAGAGAAACTATTTTCAATTGTCGAATTGTTCGCATAATAAGTAAGTCCGAAACTATTATAATACTCTTGACTATAACTTCTACCTACTGCATAAGCATTGAGTAGATTTGAATTTTCAAAATAATTGAATAAACCAGAAACTAGATAATTATTTTCTGAACGCAATGAAACATTTGCAATAATATTTGTTGCATCTGATCTATAAAATCTTGATGAGATACCAGCTGCTTCACCAGTGGACTTCACATAACCATTAACATAAATGAAATTCAATGTAGAATCATCAATAGTACCTGCAACAAATCCAGCATAATTACCATATTGATATGTTTCATTTTTTAAATCAATTTGTCCACTAATATTAACATTTTCTATAATCGAACGATTAATACTACCTGCAAGAGCGCCAACGTGCATTTCGTAAGTACCATTACTATTTGATCTAAGTGTTGTAATGATCGATACGTTTTCTAATGTCACATTTCTAATTTCTGAATATTTAATCATCTCAAACAAACCAGCATAAACATTTTGATCAAGATATGTCTTGATAAATGTTAAATTAGATATTGTATATCCATTACCATCAAACACACCATTAAATTCTTCAATTGGTGTCCATAATGAACTTGATAAATCAATATCATTTCTTAATACATAATGATATCCAGATATCATATCTTGTAAGTCTTCTGCTGTATAAATATTTCTAATTTCTAAATCTTGTAAAACGATTAAATTCTTTTCAAAATTGCTTTGTTTTGTTCTTTCTTCTATTTCATTATTTTCATATGTGAAATTTTCAATGCGAATCGTTAAAATATTATCCCATTCAATAACTGTTGTAAATATATATGAATTACCTTCAATGGTGAAGTCATCTATATTATAAGTACTTCCATAATAATAATTAGTTTTATAAATTTCTATATTTGAAATATTATAGTTTGAAGGATTATAGAAATTTATCTTAACTGTAACAGTTTCATTGAGTATTCCATAGGTAACTACATCTTGTGAACTATTTAAAATTTCAATAGATTCAATATAAATGTCACCATTGATGTATGTATCAACAGTATTTAAGTGATTAACATTATAAGTATAAAGTTTATCATTAAATGTACCAATAAGTTTTTCAACTGTTAATGTTGTTGCTAATTGTCCAATATCTTCAGTAAGTAAGATATCTACTCTAAGTTTAGATACTGTGTAGCTTGATACTTCATATTTGATACCATTGATCACGACTTCTTCAAACACGATTTCATTTGGATTATCTAAATCAATATTTATAGATAATGAATCACCAACAGCAACTGCTGTGTTGTTAATAATACTTACACCAGCAATATCAGCATATGGTGCTGTTTCAAATGTGTATGTTGCTTGTTTTTGAATAAGCCCTTTGCCATCTGCTAAGTTATACTCATAAGAAACTAGCAATTGATACGTTGTGTTTTGCAATAAATCTACAACTTGAATCACATCATTTGTAGTTTGTTCAATAAGAACACCATCTAAATATAAATCCATTTGCGTGATATTTCCTAAATTGTATCCATCTTGTAATAATGCTTCATAGCTTAATGCAGTTGTTGTAACTTCAATATTACTAAAATCAACAACTGGTGTTTCATAAACTGATGTAACAAAACTATCTTGTCTATAACTTGTAACTAATCCATTACCATCATTTTTATCATATTCATATACAAATCTTACATAATATTGATGATTTGATAATAGATTATTAAAACTAATAACTTCAAATGTGTCTAATGTATCAATTTTTGTTAATCCATTATATAAATCAATAGATATCAATGTTGAAATATCATTAGGATCTTCTTCATAATAAGTGAATTTGACACTATCAAAGTTTGTATTCAATTCATTCATATAGTAATATGGATTGCTTATATATTGTGTGTTATATGAACTCTCAACAATAAATGTTCTTAATCCTTGTTGATCATTTAAATCGTATGTGTAAGTTACTCTAATGGTGTACCAACTATTTGATAATAAGTCTTCAAATTTATATGTGTCAAATGTTTCTAATTCATCAACTTTGGTTCCGTTTGTATAAAGTTCAACAGCCGAAATAATACCTAAATTAAAGTCATCATCAATAATAAGTGAAAAGTCTATATAATCTACACCATTATCTGATGAGCCAAATGAAACAGTAGGCACATCATAACTATCAGTAACAAACTCATAAATAGCTTCTAATGTATTTTCACCCCAAGTATCATCTGTAAACTCATATGTGTAATTAACTTGAACATAATATAGTGTATCTGCAAATAAGCCATCAAATGTGTAAGGAGCTGCTGTTAATGTGTCTAATAAAATACCATCTTCATCATATAATTCTACTGAAACAAATTCAGATATCAATAGTAAATCGATAAGATCATAGTCTAATGTGATGCTTTCTTGATCAATTACAACATCTTTAAACTCTATACTAGGAACATTATCTTTATCATCAGTAAACGCAAACATTGATGCTTCAATAAGTTGTTCTCCAAGTCCATCTTGATAATCATATCCATAAACGATTCTTAATTCGTATTTAGTAGAATATCTTAAATTCTCAAATTCAATAGTTGTATAATCTATAAGTTCTTCAACTAATACACCTTTTAAGTATAATGCTGCAGATTTAATTTCTCCTACATTGTCTAAATCCATAATATTTATATCAAAACTCAATGTAGATACACTTTCATCTTTAACTTCAACATTCAAAATCGGAATACGTTTTAATGTTGGAAATTCTTTAGTAAAAATCCAAATAGAATTATCCCAGTTATTTTGAGCAAATGTCATCATATCTTCATAGCTAGCTTTTGTGAACATACCATAATTAGTTAATCCGTAAACATTTGTATATATATTATTCCAATATCCACTAACCGGGTTCTTATATTCACCATTATGATCTTTTGTAAATGATAGAACATTTTCAAGTGTTGAACTATAAACATATCCTGCAAATCCTCCACCTTGCCATGGACTTACATAATTTGAATAAATACCTGTTGCATAACTATCTATTATCGTTGAATTATCAATGCTACCAGCAAAGTTACCAGTTTCTTCATCATCAACATATAGATTTATGTAACTATATACATTTTGAATATATGATTGATAGATACGACCAGCAATACCACCAGAATTTCTACCAGCAGTTATAATACCTTCAACACGAATTTCTGATAGAGTTGCTCTATCCATATAACCTGCTATAAATCCTGTAAATTGTGAACCATTTGAAGTTACAACAGTATCAATTTCACCTGATATAATAATATTAGAAATTTGAGTGTTTTGGTAAACTCTACCAGCTAGAATACCAATAAATCCTTCATAATAATTACCACTTGTTGATCCTTGTGTAACAACGATTGTAGCATTATTCATAATAACATTTTTAACCACTGCATTTTCTAATTCTTCGAATAATCCTGCATAAGCATTTTCATCTATAAAGGATTCGATAAGCGTTAAATTAGATATAACATGACCGTTACCATCAAATACACCACTAAATTTTTCAATTGGAACCCACATCGTTTCATATAAATCGATGTCATTCATTAAAACATAATGATAACCAGATTCTACATTTAATAAATCTTCTGCAGTTTTTATTTCTCTAATTTCATCATCTTGTAAAACAATAATTGTCTTAGTGAAGCTAAGTTGTTTAGTTCTTTCTATAATATTTTCATTTGAATAAACAAGTTGTTCAAAGTTAATAGTAAAATATTCACCTTGAGTTACTGCTATCGTAAATAGATAACTTGTTGAATCAATTGTAAAGTCTGTAATAGTTTCATTTGAGCTACCATATTGACTATATCTATATAAGTTTAATTGATCAATTTGATAATTTGTAGGATTATACATATTAACTCTTACAGTCATCATTTGATTTTCTTGAATAAACTCTATTTCATTTAAATCCATATCTAAAAAGTCAATAGACTCAATATAAATATTACCATTGATATAAGTATCAACTGTATTTGATTCTGTTAAATAATATGTGTAATATTTGCCTTCATATGTACCAATAAGTTTTTCAACTGTTAATGTTGTTTCATATTGTCCTAATGCTTCAGTTATTGTTAAGTCGACTCTTAGTCTTGTAACTGCAAAACTAGATACTTCATATTTAATACCATTAATTACTACATGTGTAATAACGATTTGATTTGGATTGTCGACTTCAATACTAATTGATAAAGGATCACCAACAGCTATTGCGTTATTGTTTAGAAGACTTACACTTGTTATATCTGCATAAGGTGCAGTCTCAAAAGTATAACTAACTTCTTTAGCAATTTCACCTTTGCCATCAAGTAAATTATATGTATATGAAACGATTAATATATATTCTGTATTTTCAGTTAAACTATCAAGTGAGATTGTATCTAAGTTGGTTTCACTCACCAATACATCATCTAAATAAACAGCCATATGAGAAATTTGACCTAGATTATTTTCATCTATTAATGTACCTTCATAGAACATTTCATTTTGTGTAACTTCAATACTTGTAAAGTCTACTTCAGGTATGAAATAGCTGAGTGTTGAAAATTGGAATTGATTAAAGTTTCTAACAATACCTTGACCATTGTTTTTATCATACTCATAAACAAATCTTATAGAATATTGATGATTTGATAAAAGATCAGAAAAACTTACATTATCTAAATCCAATGCACTATCAACTTTTGTAAAACCATCATATAAATCAATTGCAATAAGTGTTGAAATATCAGCTTCATCGTTAAAGTCATAATCTAGCGTTATAGAATTGATTGTGGTCGTATAATCATTTACCCAATAATGAGGTGTTTGAACATATGATGTATAGCCACTACTTTCTACTTGAAGTGTTTTAGGTCCTTGTTGATCATTTAAATCGTATGTATATGTAAGAATGACTCTATACCAACGATCCGATAAAAGGTTAGTAAATGTTATATTATTAAATGTTTCTAGTGTTTGTACTAGTGAATTATTATCGTATAGTTCAATCTTTGAAACAAAACCTAAAGTATTTGGATCATCAGATTCAACAATAAATGTAATTGAATCAAAATCATTAGAACCTTGTTGGATTTGAACTGTTGGCATATCATAACTTTCAGTTTCAAATTCATAGAATGCTTCTAGTAGATTTTCTCCCCAAGTGTCATCAGTAAATTCATAAGTATAATTGACTAATATATAATAATAAGAGTTAGAATATAAATTGCTAAAAACATAAGGTGTAGCATAAATCGTATCAACTAAATTATTATTTTCATCATATAGACTAATTGAATCAAATGTAGCAATGTCTAACGGATCTGTTAGATCATAATCAAAGATAATACTATCTT
Source organism: Mariniplasma anaerobium (assembly GCF_016865445.1). Lineage (GTDB taxonomy): Bacteria > Bacillota_I > Bacilli_A > Acholeplasmatales > Acholeplasmataceae > Mariniplasma > Mariniplasma anaerobium. The sequence goes on from NZ_AP024412.1 coordinate 1,020,796, forward strand.
GATCAATAACAACATTATTATAATCTACACTTGGTACATTTTCTTTATCACTTGTATATGCATAAAGAGATTTTTGAATGATTTGTTCACCTAAACCATCTTCATAATCATACGCATAGACAACTCTTAATTCATATCTTGATGAATATCTAAGATTTTCAAACTTAATATCTGTAAAATCAGTTAACTCTTCAATTAATACACCTTTTAAATATAGTGCAACTGATTGTATAGATCCAACTTCATCAAAATCTAGCACTTCAATATTGAAACTTAAACTTGATATAGTTTTAATATCAACTTTTAGATCCATTGTTGGAATACGCTTAATCATTGGTAGTTCTTTTGTAAATGTCCAAATATTACTGTCCCAATTTTCTTGAGCATGTAATATCATATTTTCTATAGTTGCAGTTACAAATAGTTCATTATACGCTGGACTAAATGTACCTTCAGCTCTAGAATCCCAGAAATGAAGCACTGGATTTTTATATGCACCATCTTTATCTTTAGTAAATGAAAGAACATCTTTTAAGATTGAGTTGTTAATATAAGTAGCAAAGCCACCAGTTTCATAAGACGTTGTATTAGAGTTAATACCTGTAGCATAGCTATTTATAATGGTCGAACCATAAATTTCACCAGCAAAGTTTCCAGTATATCTACCTGTAACGTTTAAATCTACATTTGCATAAGAGTTTCTAACATCAGAGTTGCTAAGGTTTCCTGCAATACCACCCATGTAATCTTCACCAGTTATTGTACCTGAAACTCTAATTTCTCTTAATTTAGATTGATCAATATATCCAGCTAACAATCCAGCTTTTGCATTACCATTAAAGTTTTCTTGATTCACATCTAGATTTGCAGAGATAACGATATTTGTAATCATAGATTGTTGGCCTATATAACCTGCTAATACACCAATAAAGCTTTCATAATAATCACCATTTGTTGATCTATGTGTAATAACAATATTAGAATCACTAATCACTAAATTCTTAATGATCGCAAATTCTAATGTTTCAAACAAACCAACTCTAACATTTTCATCTGTATATGACTTAATTAATGTTAGATTAGAAATAACATGACCATTACCATCTAAATAACCAAAGAAATTTTCGATAGGTGTGAAACTAAATCCACTTAAATCAATATCGTTAGCTAGTTGATATACTTTTCCACTTTCAATATTTTGTAAATCATCAGGTGTATAAATATAATTGATTGTTTCTTGCTCAACTACCAATATACTTTCTTCAATATCTGAAACAACTTTTGTTATTGATGATAATCTTTCGCTTGAATATTCAATGCTATAAACGCTTATTTGATAAAGTCTTTCATCAGCATTTAAAGTAAATGTAATCGTTGATTTTTCATCATCTATTGTAAAATCTGTAATTGTTTGATTGTCTTGACCCCAATTTCTTCTATAAAGTTGAAGTTCAATTGAATTGATATCATATAATGTATTATTATCTAATATGATTTCGATAGATAACATATTGTTTTGTGAAATATATTCTACAGAATTTCCATTGAGTGCATAAATATTCATATCAATTACATCAATGTTACCATTCATATAAATATCATCTGTATTATTATCTTCTAAAGTATATTCAAAGATTTCACTATTAAATAAACCAATTAGTTTTTCAATAGTAATTGAATTTTCACCATTTATATAACTATCATCAAGTAACATATCTACTCTTAGTCTTGAAACTGATGAATTAATTACTGGATAAGTTACACCATTAATTACTGCTTCTATAAACTCAATTTCATCAGGATTATCTATGTCAACTTCTATGACTAATGTATCACCCATGAAGAGTGCATCAGTATTTAAAACTGTTGTTGAATTAAATGCTACATATGGATTTGTTCTAATAATAACTTCTTTAGTATTGTATTCAACTCCATAGATTTCATCTAGTGTATATCCATATTTAATGACTAATTTATACATATGATTAGATAATAAACCTGTAAATTCTAAATTATCTAATTCAGCTAATTCTTGAACTAATACTTGATTTTCATCATATAGTTTAATTGAATCAAATACACCAATAGAATTAGGATCTGTTAAATCGTATGAGAAGTTAATTGTATCGTGTGTTACTCCATATACTAAATTCGTAATTTCTGGAGTGCCTTCAGCAGGCGTTGTTCTGACTTCTTTTTTAACTTCAATCACTTGATCTCCAAGTTCATCACCATAATTATAAACATATCTTATAACTAATATATAGCTTGTATTATGTCTTAAGCCTTCAAATCGGTCTATATTCAAATCAGTAATTGTTTCAAAAAGCTCATCACCTTTATAAAGTGAAATAGATTCGATTTGTCCGACCATATCAAAATCAGTGGTTGCATACGCAAAACCTATAAAGTTTTCTGATTCTATGATATTTGTAAATCTAATAGAAGGTGTCCATTTCAAGACGATTTTTTCGTCTGTAAATGCCCATATATTTAAATCCCATATATCATTGAAATTAGCAAATATAGCTTCATATGAAGTTTCTAGTATACCTTCTTGATCAAAATTATTTGGATGCGTATAAACATTTTCAAATGTATGTTCACCCCAAGTACCTAAAATTGCATTTAATGCTGTTCCATCTTGATCAAAGGCGATTGAAAATACATTGATTAATGTTATTTGATCTCCCCAAGTAATGATACCTGCACCATTATTACCCCAATTATTAGCAATACTTATAACGCCTTCATAATAACTATCTAATATATAGATACCATTTGCAGATCCAACAAGACCTGCACCATTTTCTTCTACTGTTATGGTTGCATTTGAATAAGAGTTTGTGATTTTAGAGTTTTGTGCATAACCAATAAGTCCAGCAGTTTCATATTTACCAAAAATCTTACCTTCTGTATATGATTTAGCTATTGTTGTTTCATATGCATTACCAACAATACCACCAATGCGATTTACATTTGATGAGATATTAGCATTCACATAAATTTGATTCATTGATACATTATCACTACGTCCAAGCAAACCACCGGTTTGATTATCATAACCTAGTCCACTTTGAATACTTAATTCTCCATATACATTAATCTTAGAGAAACTAGACATGTATGAATTACTAGCTAAGAAACCAGCATAACTACTAAAATTATTAGATGTTTGGTCTCTTTGCATATCTACTAAGAATAAGAAGTTTTCTAATGTTAAGTTTGTAATTGTAGAATAATTAATGTTTTTAAATAATCCTAGATGTACATCAGTATCCGTATATGTTTTAACAATCGATAAATTTTTAATTGCATACCCATTACCATCTAAAACTACATAGGATATATCCTTAGGTTCCCAAGTAATGCCTTCTAAATCAATATCGTTAGCTAATTTATAAGCATATCCATCTTTCATATTTTTCAAATCATCTGCTGTATAAATATATGTATAAACAGAACTTGTAACACTAACTATAAATGTAGAAACTCCATCAACATCTTTAGTTTTAAATCCAAATGTATCATCTCCATATGTAAATGATTTCACATGGAAATTCAATATTTGATTTCTATAATAAGCAGTTTGTTCAAATACTGCAGTTGTTTTATCATCACTTAATGTAAAGTTTACATTATTTCCTTCATCCCAATTATAGTTTGCCATTTTTAAATTAGTAATATCATAACCAGTAGGATTATCAAAAATAACTTTTACATAAAAGATATCTCCTGGCATAACTTTATCAATAGGATTATCATATTGATCAATAATAATAATTGATTTAATCGTAATATCACCATTAATAAATGCATAGCCTGTATTGTTTTCAGTTGTATCAAAAATTCTTTCAACACCATGTTTTGAACCAATGATTTGTTCAACAACAAATGCTGTTTCTCCACCTGTAAATGAATCATCAACAATAAATTCTAAATAAATGCTATGTTGTGTAGAAACATTTGATATTGGATAAGTTTCACCATTAATAATAACATGTGAAAATTCAATACTTGAAGGATTATCAACTTCAACTTCCATACGAATCGTATCGCCTTCAGTTAATCGTTCAGTATTGATAATCTCAGTTGAAATAACACTTAAATAAGGCTTAGTGAAGCCTTCTTGTGTGACAACTAATTCTTGTTCACCTATGCCATCATTTAAATCATAAGCATAGATTATTTCTAAATTATATAAAGTATCGGCAATCACGTCTGAAATAGCTTTTAATGTTAAGTCAGAAAGTGTTCTAACTAATGTGCCTTCTTCATATAAATTGATTGTTTTCATATACCCAACACTATCAACATCATCAATGACATAATCAAACTCTATTTGATCATAAGATGTTTCATATGTTGTAATATCTAGAGTAGGTGTTGCTTTTTCCATTGTCTTTAATATAGAACTAATATAAGCTGTTTGTACACCATTTCCGTCGTTCATGTCATATGTGTAATTTAAACGTATTTCATAATTTGTATTTGATAATAATTCATCAAATGCAAATGTGTCTTCTAAAGTCTTAGACTCAATTAAGACACCTTCTAAATATATATCTAGAGATAAAATAGTTGCAATTTGATCTTCATCTACAACTTCAAAATCAAATTCTAGTGATGTTTGAGTTTGAGAAAGGTCTAAATAATTTAATGTAGGTAATGTTTTTGCAATTGTTTGTGCATCATAAATTAAAAAGTCAGTTTGAATACCTTCACCTAAATCATATTGATAATTGACTTTAACTTGATAATCATGACCAGAATAAAGATCAGTAAATAAAGCCTGATCAATGGTTAGACTTGTTTCAACTAAAGTTAGACCATCATATAATTCAATTGTAGTAATCGTCGCAACATCTTTTAAATCTAAATCTTCTATTTGAATATTGATAGAGGTCTGGTCAATTGTTTGAGGTTGGATAATATATAATGGTAATGTTGAAAATTCGCCAGTTTCTAATACATGGATTCCAACACCTAGTCCATCGACTTTATCGTAAGCAGCTGCTATTGCATATGAATAAGTCTTGTTATAAGTTAATTGATTAACATCAATATGCGTCACATCAAAGCCTAAATCTTGTTCATAAACGATACTTAATCCATCATAGATGAAAAATTTAGAACTTTGACCAGCTTCTAAAATTAAATCTGCATAATCAGTAACTTTCGCATCCAAGTTAAAAGACGTTGACCCTACGCTTAAATTTTCAGTTAAGCTAAAAGGTAGGTTTGTATGTTCAACACCAACAGTAACTGTTTGATTCCCATCCATAAGTACATCATTGATGGTTGTTCCATCAATATACTTAATACCATCTAATGTAAACTCTCTAATACCAGGAGTTTCATCAATAGTTACTTCTAAAATGAGCAACTCTGAATTTGAGCCATCTTCAAATTCATAAGATTGATATTTCTTCCCATTCATAGAAAAAGACAGAATCTCAAATTGATCTGGATTATAAACCGTGATGTGTATGTAGAGTGTTGTATTTGGTAATACATAATACTCAACTTCTTCTGAAGAAATTATGCCGAACGCATCTTCAATATCATCTTGGAATATCTCGTCAATTGGATCTGTCTCAGGGTCATCAATTGGGTCTGACTCAGGGTCATCAGTTTCTTGCTGATAGAAACTCGTTGTCGTATTGACTTCATTTAAAACTGTCATACCACGATAAACTGGAACTGTACCTGTAGTAATGTCAACTTTATCGCAACCAGAAAGCAGAAAAAATACACTAGTAATAATAATTACTAATACCAACATTCGTTTTTTCATAAAAGACCTCCATAATCTTTTAAAATCATTTATTAAAAACATTATAAACTGTGTCGTCGATTTTTTTTCATTATACCACTTTTATTTTGAAAAGTTACTTCATTTCTTGTTTATAATTATTACATTTTTCTTAATAAATAAAAAAACCACTAAAAAGTGGTTAATTCAATACGATTAAATAATAAATTTAGAGATTTATCATCATAATATTTACTTAAATGTTTCTTTGCTTGCATTAAATTTGGAGGTCTTTTATCTAAATTGTGTGTGTCTGTTGCAATAACATCAATTAAATTGTTTTTAATCATCATTTTTACAGTTTTTTTATCTACACTTTTATCAAGGTTTAGAATTGATGATGCATTGGTTTGAATCAATGCTCCAGTTTCTCTAATTTTGATGATATCTTCCATTGATAAATACTGATATCTTTCTGTATGTGCAACTATAACTTGATAACCCATGTGCATTAAATCAAAACAAATATCTTCAATTGGAGTTTCAATTCTTGTTGGAAATTCCATTAATATATATTTATGTTTTCCAAAAGCATAATCATCATAATTTGTATTGAGATGACTTCTGTAATGAATTTCTCCTGCTAAATAAAGATTTATATCTAATTTAGATTGTTTAACTGCTTCTTTTAATGAGTTAAATGCAATGATTTGTTCTTCTTTTGAAGCTTTTGTAACTCTTGATTGAATATGTGGTGTCAAAATGATATCTGTAACACCTTGCATAATTTCAATTTCAATCATTTTAAGTGATGTCTCTATATCTTGAGAGCCATCATCGACTTTCGGTAAAATATGAGTATGAATATCTATCATTTAATATCATCATCGTCATCATCATCAGAATAATAAGCATAATTTTGTCCATATCCATATACGCCTGATTTTAAATCAACTTGTGTTAAAACAAGTCCAATAATATTAATTCCATGATTTTTAAGATTGCTAACTGCTTCTCTAACTACTGATTTCTTAGCTTTTCCTTGTGCAACAACGAAAATGACACCATCAGCTAATTTAGAAATATAAAGTGCATCAGATACCGCAATAACTGGTGGAGTATCTAATAAAACATAATCATATTCTTCTTTTAATTGTGCAATTAAGTCTTGTAGTTTTTTAGCTTCTAAAACATTGATGATGGCAGATGTTTTTTCACCAGAAGTCATAAAATCAATACCTAAATCTTCTGAATGATTGATTGCTTTTTCTAAAGAAACCTTACCTGATAAATAATCAGTTAATCCATCTTTATTTGGAGAGCCAAAAACACGATTCATCTTTGGTTTTCTTAAATCAAGATCAATAACGATAACTTTTTTACCTCTTTGACCTAAAAGATAGGATAAATTAGATACAAATGTTGATTTACCTTCTGAAGGAAGAGTAGATGTAAATTGAATAACTTTTAAATCTCCATCGACATTTGCGTAATCCAAATTGATAATAACTTTTTGGAAAGATTCTGTAACAAATGATAAAGGATCTTGTTTTGTAATGATATAGTCATATTTTTCAATTCGTTCACCATTAATTAAACGATCAATTGAAAAATTCTTTAACTTCTTTTTTGCCATGTTAGAAATCCTCCTTAACTTCAAATGTAGGAATGACTCCTAAAACTTGAATATCAAATGCAGCTTCAAGTTGTTCTTTTGTCTTATATGAGTTATTTAAAAACTCTTTAATAAATACAAAACCAACGCCAATGATACCACCTAAAATAATACCTATTACTAAATATAAAGGTTTATTAGGAGATTCATAAAGACCAGGTTGTGCAAATGATGTTCTTGTGATTTTATCTTTTAAAGATGTGAAAGCTGGATTGCCATTTGCAATGTCAATTGCATTTTCAATAACTGAATTAACAATTTGTCTAGCAACCAATGGATCTTCATCTATAAATTTAATATTAATAAAATAACTGGTTAAAGATGATGTAACAGTTAAATTAGATCTTAGATTACTTGCTGTTCTATCTAAATCTAAATCAAGGATAACTTCATCTAAGACAATATCTTTTGACATGTATTCAGCAATTGTAGTTAATAATTTTTGTGCAGTAGAATAATCAAATGATCCTTCAACAGCTGTATCAACTTCTACTTGCACCATCACATCTGCATTGGATGCATATTTTGCATCAGCAATGACAAATGCATATACACCAGCAAGTATTGCAACTAGTGTTGTAAACGCAAATATTAAGACAATATTCTTTCTGATGATATGGTATAGGTCTACTAAACTTATTTCATTTTGTGTATCATTATTTTGTTCATTCATTTTATGTATAGCCCTCCTTGGATATGAAAATAACAACTATATAAATTATAGCATAATTATTTATAATTAAACAAATTAAAACATTTATAAATTATTTATTAAATAGCGAGATAACTTCATCAATATCTTTTTTAACTTGTTCTAAAGATGAAATCCAAAAATCTTTACTTGTAACATCAATATCCATAGAATTTGCTGCTTCTTCAACACTTGTTTTAGTCGTAAGTGTTAAAAGATCATCATAGTTATTTAAAAACTTATCAGGATTTTTTAAATATGCTGCATATAATCCTTTTCCAAATAACAATCCAAATGCATATGGAAAATTATAAAAATTTAGTCCTGCACTATAATAATGTCCTTTATTAAGCCACATATATGGATGGAGCGTATAAACATTAAGTCCATCAGTGTATGCTTCTTTTTGAGCATCCATCATCAAAGCTTTCATTTGATTTTTATTAATTGGACCATGTGAATGTTCAAATAATTTAGTTTCAAATATATATCTAGATAAAATATCTATAATAACTTGAGTGTCTCCTTGAAGAGAGTTTTCTAATACAGATAATTTTTCTTCATCTTTTGATAATTGTTTTAATAAATAATTATTAACAATAGTTTCACAGAATATTGATGCAGTTTCTGCTAAAGGCATTGGATAAGACCAATGAAGTGGTTTATTATCTGAAATCACTTCACCATGGTATCCATGGCCAAGTTCATGAGCTAAAGTTAGGACATCAGATAGAGAGCCTGTAAAGTTTGACATAATTCTTGATTGTTTAATTTGTGGTTGATTTGAACAAAACGCTCCGCCACGTTTACCTTTTTTAGGAAATGGATCAACCCAATTGTTATCAAATGCTTTAGTCGCAAAATCTCCTAGGCGCTTAGAATAGCCATAAAACGCATCTTTAATGATTTTTTGTGCTTCTTCATATGTATAAGTCTTAGTTAATTTTCCAACTGGCGCAAATAAATCATAAAATGGAAGTGATCCTTTATGATCTAAATATTTAGATTTAGCTTTTAGATATTCTGCAAAATATGGTCTATATTCTAACATTGCTGAAAGCATTGCATTTAGAGTTTTGTCTGTCATTTTAGATTGAAATAATGTTTTAGACAATGCAGAATCATAACCACGTAATTCATTCATAGTTGTTACTTCTCGTTTAATATTAGATAAAGCTAAAGCAACTTGATCATCTATTTTTTCATAAGCTTTTAATTCTGCTTCAAATGCTGCTTTTCTAACTTTAGGATCAGCATCATATGCAAGATTTCTAACTTCACTTAATGTGATTTCTTTTTCATCATAATCAACTGGAAGATTTGCAGTAGTTAGAGAATGAAGTTGACCCCAACTTGATGAAGCAAACTCTCTCATTTTTGCATATAATACTTCTTCTTTTTCACTTAATAAATGTTTAGCATCATCTTGTTCTCTTTTTAAGACATAAAGATAAGTTCTTATAGCCTTAGAATGTTCAGCTAATTTATCTAAATCAACACTTGTTAAGTATCTTTGGAAAATCACTTGCTCTGCAGTGACTTTTCTAAAGATTTGTTGCATTTTTGCTAAATAGCGAGGTCCATTTTCATCATTAACATTTGTAGCCATTGTTAAAGATGCAAATGAGCCTAAAGTTCTTGATAATATCGTTATAGCTTCTTCACGTTTAATATACCCTTCGATATACTGTGTATCATTTTCTTGTTTTTGATATAGAATGTAGCTCTTTAAGTCATCAATTTTTTTATCTAGTTTCTTTAAGTCATTTTCATATGCTTCATCAAAGCCTTTGTATAAATCGCTTAAATCCCAGTTTTTCATAAATTTGCCTCCTATTTTTATTACTTAAATTATATCATTATTTTACAATTAAAAAAAGGCACGAATGCCTTTTAAATAATTGGAAGATATTTTTCTAATTCATATGGTGTAACTCTAACTTTATATTCATTCCATTCTCTACATTTAGCTTCAATTAATTTTTCAAATAAAAAATCTCCAATGGTCTCTTTCATCAATGATGAAGATGAAAAATTATCAACTGCTTCTTTTAATGATTCTGGAAGATTCTTAATGCCTAAACGTTTACGTTCAGCATCACTCATTTTAAATAAGTTCTTCTTAATTGGAGATAAAGTCTTTAAATTGTTTTCGATACCATACAAACCAGAAGCTAAGACACCAGATATCGCAAGATATGGATTAGCTGAAGCATCAACTGATCTAACTTCTATACGAGTTGCATTTCCTCTTGCTGCAGGTATTCTTATCATTGTAGAGCGATTAGCATCGCTCCATGAGATGTAGCATGGTGCTTCATATCCTGGAACAAGTCTTTTATAAGAGTTTACAGTAGGGTTTGTCACAAGCGCAAATTCTTGAGCATGTTTCATCACGCCTGCGATAAATTTTAATGCTGTTTCTGATAATTGATTATGTGTTGTTGGATCATAAAATAGATTAACTCCATCTTTTGATAGCGAACAATTGGTATGCATCCCTGATCCATTTATGCCTTGGATTGGTTTTGGCATAAATGTTGCATGATAACCATGTCTTCTTGCAACGTTTTTAACAACAATTTTAAATGTTTGAATATTATCACATGCTTCAAGTGCATTATCAAAATGAAAATTGATTTCATGTTGACCAAAGGCTACCTCATGATGTGAAACTTCCATGTCAAATCCCATTTTCTCTAATTCTAAAACGATATCACGTCTAACATCTTCAGATCCATCAATTGGAGCTAGGTCAAAATATCCACCTAAATCAGAAAATTCCATAGTAGGTCTACCGTGTTCATCAAGTTTAAATAAGAAAAACTCAGGTTCTACACCTACATTAAACTTTTCAAAACCCAAAGATTTCATGCGTTCTAGATTTCTTTTTAATATAAATCGAGGATCTCCATCAAATGGAACATGTTCTGTTGTATAGATATCACATATAAGTCTTGCTACTTTTCCTTCTGATAATGTTTCCCATTCGAGAATAAGCCAAGTAGATAAATCAGGATATAAATACATATCAGCTTCATCAATTCTAACAAAACCTTGAATGGATGAACCATCAAACATGATTTCATTAGAAAGAGCTCTCTCTAAATTGGTTACAGGTATTTCTACATTCTTAACAACACCAAGCATATCAGTAAATTGTAGGCGCACATATTTAACGTTATTTTCTTTAGCCGAATTAAGTATATCGACTCTTGTATAGTTTTTCATTTTAACTCCTTTTATTTAAAATTGTATACTTTATGAGTTAAAATGTCAATATTTATGTAAGTTTTTATCTTTTCTTTACATAAGAAAACGTTTTATTTGTTAAAATGTTCCAAATGTTACATATTTTATAAATTGATTATAATAGATACATCCAAGAAATGGATCATCTTCATCTGCTAAATTTAAGATTCTATGATCTAATTCTTCAATTGAAGAAATATTGCCTTTTACATAATCTAATACCTTTATTTTAATGTCTTCTAATCTTTGAATTAATCCACCAAAACGATAAGATTGAACTTCAAATCCATAAGGTTTATTCTCATAATGCCATTGATAGTTAAAATCTTTATAAAATTGTTTAATCAAATCAATAGTTTCTGATAAATCGATAGTTGCTAGATCTAATAATCCTTCTTTATCTTTCTTGTGATAAAGTTCATATAATTTAATACTTAACGTTGATTTAATAGATAAAATAAATGATAAATCATAAAGTGTATTAAAGATATATACGTAAGGTGAGTCGATAGTTGTAAGAGGTTCAATTATATCTTTAATATCTTGATATGATTTTTCATAATCTTTATGTAGTTTGATACGTGAATCACCTAATAATAGATCCTCAAATAATAGATATTTAGATGGATTGACTGTTTTAATTTCTTTAGATGGATAAATTTGGTTTAATAAATCCAAACTCATCCATTGATTTTTACTATAACCAGTTAATCCATATAAAAATTTGTTTTCATCAGTTAGATCATCTTCATAAAATGATTGTGAAATGAATAAAAGACTTGGAAGAATTGAAAACATCGATGCTTCTGCTCCATTATCTCCCCATGATGTGACAACAAAATGATCTACATTAGCTTTTTTACATGCCTCAATGGCAGGTATACTTGCTTTTTCAGAGAAACCATTAAATGGTGCAAAGCCTACCCATTTCCAAGCCCCACCTGCAAATCCATAATTTGAGGTAAGTGTTTTAAGGGACGCAAATTTATCATCGTAATCTTTCTGATCTGTATGATAATAATCCCAATAGATAAGTTCTACATCACTAGGAATCATATCTTTAATGTCATCAAAAGATGTGACACCTTTTGAAAAGTATGCTCCACCTTTTAAATGGAAAAACATATCAGCCCACATTGAAGCTTTGATATTATTTTTCTTGCATATATCTAAAACTTTATCTAAATGGTTTAACATAATATCCATTCTATTTTGATATCCGTTACGATTTAAGTATTTACCGAGACCTAATTGCCATGCTTCATCCATACCAATATTAATTTCATTTGTATGAAACATACTTTGAGCTGTAACTAACATCTTTTCAATCAGTTCATAAGTTTTAGGCTCATCAACAAGTAAAATGTCAGCTGTATCTAACACAGCATTATACTTAGCATGCTTAAATATAGCATTTAAGTGTGCTAGCGTTTGAATATATGGAATAACCTTGATATCAAAGCGTTTAGAAAAAGTGATTAAATCACTAATTTGAGAGGTTGTATAACGTCCTCTCATGTATCCAAACTCTTCTTGGTCATCAAGTTCAAATAAATCTTCTAAATAAAGCCCTATATATGTATAGCCCATCAAAGATAGGTTAACCACTTGTCTTTTCAGTGTATCTATTGTAGGCACAGCATTTCTTGCGCAATCTATCATATAACCTAAGGATTTTAATTTTCTTGATCTTTTAATATCATAATCCTTATGATTTTTATGACTTAAGATATAACCAAGAGCTGCATAAATATCTCTTTGTAATCTATAATAAACCACATAAGTCTTATTAGTTTTAATAATTTGATAATCATAATCATCAAAAACTTTAAATTCAATTGAATCTATGCCATCAAATTTAAATGCTGTATAAGCTTTGATGTTTTGAATTTCTTTAATAATCTCAATGCCTTTTATATTCATAATTAATCTTTCCTTTCATATAAAAACATGGTTTAAGTTATCTTAAACCATGCGAGTGTATATTTTTTTACTATTGTCTATTGGAGTAGCTCCTGATGCTTTTTCATAAAATACCCAATTCTTAGGTTCAACACCACCAATGATTGCATATCCATATCCATCATGCTTCATAGAAACCAAACATTTTAATAGTAGAGCTTTACCAATACCTTGCCCTCTATAACTTTCATCTACTCCAGTTGGACCGAAATAATCTTTAGCAGTCGCATCATAACAAGCAAAACCAATGATTTTATCTTGATCTACGGCGATAAAACAAGTAGGATTTGGTTTATATAATCCAGCTTTAGCTTCTGATACCCATCCTAGAGAAAAATTATCTTCAATAAATTTTAATACTTTATCACTATTTGGTGATAAAACTCTTTTAATTTCATAAGTAGAATTAAGTTCTTTTATGATGGGTTGATATAAATCAACCAACATATCTTTAGAATCACTAGCCATAGTATGTCTCCCTTTTATCTTTATAATTTCATTATATCATAATAAAAAATGGATAAATTAGACAATGAACATTCTTCCATATATTGAAAAAATTTGCCATAAAAGATATTAGTTTTTATATGGATCATCTCAATTAAGATTTAAGATATGTTCTTTGATAATATTTAAAGTTTGAGTATCCCTACAAACAAATAAATGTTGATCCCCTAATTTATATGTTTCAAAATTCTCATTGACAACTAAAAGTCCTGCTTCTCTTACTAATAAGACTCCAGGACATAAATCCCAAAGGTTTGTAACATTTGTATAAAATAGATTAAAGATAGACTCAGATGTCAAGGCAAGCTCTAGTCCAATAGATCCCAACATTCTTGTTTTATATTTATGCTCGATAGCTAAATCTAATATGGCTTTAAAATAAGACGTTTCTGACTGTTTATGACTAAGTCCTACCATAGAAATCATAAAATTTGATGGATCATGTTGATCACTTACATGATATTTTTGATCATTTAAATAAGCACCTTTTCCTTTAATTGCATAATATGTTTTATTAAACTTAGGCGCATAAATATATGATAAAACAATATCTGCTTTATCATATAAAGCGATTTGAACGACATATAAGCCTAAATTAGATGCGTAATTACTAGTTCCGTCAATTGGATCGATTAACCAAGTGCGATCCTTTAAAACCGTTTTATTGTGATATTCTTCAGAATGAATAAAATCATCAGAAAAATTGCTCTTAATCGCATCAATCAAATGTCTTTCAATATAAAGGTCTGTAGAGGTAACAATATCTTGTTCACCTTTAAAAGATGTTTTTTTAACGGTAAGGATTGCATCTTCATAGATCTTTTTTGTAACATTTTTTATTAAGTTTAATTCTTTTTCATATGTCATATGTATCATTGCCTTTCTTTTTTTCTTTAATACTTATTATGATTTAAATCCTTTTCGCGTTTGCGTGCCCCATGTTCCACTTTCTCTTAAAGCACTAAAACTACTATAAACTCTATGCATACTAATTAATTGTCTATATCCAAAGTTTTCGAAAATAGCAAAAAACAGCATAACTATAGTTTCTCTTCTGTTCATCATCTTCATTTCTTTTTCAGACATGAAAATTGAAGATAGAGAAATAACAACTCCAAATAAAATAGATGAGACAAATATGCCTAATATAATAGCTGGTGTTAACAGTCCTAAAATCATAGCGATTGTTAGCATGATATAGCCTTGAGCTTCAAAAAATGGCCCTAAAAACTCAAAGACAAAGAAATATGGATATCCTATTAATCCAATTTGTTTATATTTTGGATTAAATGATAATTTTCGATGATATGCTAATATATCAATGAGACCTCTTTGCCATCTGTTTCTTTGTTTTAAAAGTGTTTTAATATCACTAGGTAGTTCAGTATAACAATGAGCATTATAAACATAAGCGACACGGAAAGGATCTTTTTTCTCTAGTGCTTGTCTTGTCATTCTGACAACAAGCTCCATATCTTCACCAACTGTATCTTTTTTAAGTTTACTACTACTTGTTAAATATCCACCTGTATCAATTAATGCTTGTTTATGGAAAAGTCCAAAGGCTCCAGAGATAATCATTAAACTTCTAAGTTGACTCCATCCAATACGTCCACTTGTAAAAGCTCTTAAATATTCAATGGTTTGAAATCTACAAACCATTTCACTAGGAATACCTCTTTTTTCTACTCTACCCTTATCAAATGTAAATCCATTAGCAGGATAGATATTGCCACCCATGGCAATATATGGTTTTGTATCATCTAGCATGGTTGCTGCAAGTTTTAATAAAGCATCACCTTCCAAAATGCTATCTGCATCTATACCACAAACATAAGGTTGTTTACTTAAATTAATACCGACATTTAATGCATCAGCTTTACCACCATTTTGCTTATCAACAACAATTAAATTAGGAATATCTTTTGTATAATAGACACCTCTTATTTTTTTAGTGCCTAAATGATTTAGATGAGCTGAATGTTTTCTTTCTAAATTAAAATGAGAAATCATAATGTTTAGCGTTTCATCTTTAGACCCATCATTCACAACAATAACCTCATAAATAGGATATTTTAAATTTAATAGGCTAGTTATGCTATCAATGATATTCATTTCTTCATTATATGCTGGTGCGATTATAGATATCCCAGGCAATAGTTTTTCAGAAAATAATAATGTGTTCTTTCTTGTCTTTGAAAGATTTACTTGTTTTCTTGAATTAATTAAAGCCAAAATAAATAAAATCGCATAGATACTATTTATACTTACAAAATAAAAAATTAAGTAGACATTTACATCAATCAAAAACCCTTCAACTATTTCTATTAAAGTTAAATCAACTATTGACACATTAAGTCTAACTACATAAATAACAGGGAAAAGTAAAAACGAAAAAACAATCCATCGAATCATCCAATAGATCTTAGCCTTTTCAATAGGTGCTTTTTCTTTCTTTGGTATAACCGGAGTAAATTTTTGAAGTCCCATTTGTTTTAAGACATCTGAATTTAAATATATTCTAAACTCTTTTGTCATCTCATCATCGCGACTCAAATGTAGTTTAATGATATTAAGCAAGTATGTTTCAATAGCTTGATCTCTATTATTATTTAAAAAATCAATGATTGATTCTGTAATATCTAGTTTAAGCATTCTATTGATAATATCTTTTAATAGACTTTGTTGTGTTTCAAATATATCTAAAATGATATAGTCGATACGATCCGCAAATACTTTAATAAGCATTTCTTTTTGATAATGCTCTAATTCTGTAAATATTCTTAATAAATGATTCAAAAATGATCGATCATTTAAAACAATCTTAGATAACGTTTTAACCCTAATATCTTCTAATTCACCTTCATCATATCCTTCAATGATACGATTGATGCATGTCATACATGGTTCATAATAAAGTGATGATATTGCAAAAGATCTTACCATGATATCATCATGCTCCAAATAAGGTGGTGTTGATAATAATTCAGGTGTATGTTTAAATATATTTTGTAATATTTTTTCTTTAAGTTGCTCGTTGATTGTTTGATCATATGGATGATCTTCTATAATCCAAGAAAGTGTATTTTGCATATAATCAATTAAAAATGCATCTGAATGAAATGCTCCAATTCTAATTAAACCTAAAACGATTTGATATCTTAAATCATCTTTATAAGATACAAATGCATCATAGATGCGTTTATAATTATTACCTAACAAGATACATAAGCGATCTTGATATTCATCAGATGAATCAACTAATGATTCAATAATAGAAGTCAAATATTGATCTTTTAATCCATAGCGCATATTGGCTACAATTCTAATTTTTACAGCTTCATTTTTTTCTTTTAAAAATCTTTGATATAAATGTTCATATGCATTTTCTGTACGAAGTTTCGATATATAATAGACTGCTATCTTTCTTTTATAAGAACTCCTTGAATTGATTGATCTAAATTGTTTTTTTATAAATTTTGAATCCTTATAATCGTTTATAATATGTTCTCTTACGCTTGGTTCTAGATGTATTTGTTCATCAACATCAATTAATGCATCAAAAAAGAACCTTTTAGATACAGGAATTGATACATCTTCTTGATCTATATATTTTTTAAAGAGGTAATCTCTAGCTTTTTTTATTCTCAATGATTTTTTATCATGTATTCTCTTTTGATTATATATCAAAATGATAAACAATAAAATGATTACACCAAAAGAGCTAGCAACTCCATAAATGATGTCTAGCATTAAATTTTTACCTTCTTATCTCTTATTCTTTTGATATGTCCAATCAATTCATCTGGAATAATTGGTTTTTGTAAGATTAAATCAATATCTAGTAAATTACATCTATTGACGACATCTAAATTTTTAAGATGACTCACGATGATGAATGGAATATTTTTAAAAGTTAAAGATTCATTAATTTTTTGTTTAAGTTGAAATCCATCTAATTTACTTAAATTAATCTCAGAAATGATAACATCTACATTATGTCTTTCTAGTTGTTCATATGCCTCATAGATATCACTGGCAATAATAAGTTTATAATGAATGCGATCAAAAATCTTAACCATAAGATTTTGATAGGTTTCATCTTCATCTACTAAAAGAATGATACCTTCTATATATGTATCTTCATCTGTGTTCATATCAAGGATTTGTCCCTTGCCTTTGAGTTTAGCTCTCTCTAATCTCATTTGTGAGAGTTCAATAAATTGATTAACTCTTTCATCTAAAGGATATTTCATGTTAAGTTCTTCAGTTGTTATGATACTGATAGAAACAGTTATATCTTCAATGAAAAGATCAGATTTTTTAACTTTCTTGCTTAAGTTTAAAGCAAAAGCTATCAAATCTTTTTCTGCTATGTCATGTTTATAGACAAAAATACCTGGACCTGTTTGTTTAAATAGCATCGTATCTTCAGTTTTTATGCTATTCATTAAATGAACTAGGTTTCTTAAAGTTTCATTACCTTTATGTGTTCCATATTTTTTATTAATTGATAAGAGATTATCAATATGCACTAGCATAAGACCACGAACATGATTCTCTTCTAATGGCTTATCTAAATTATTTAATAAGTGACCAATCATAAATTTTTGATTATAAAGATCTGTGATTTCACATCGTAGTAGTTTATCAGTAGTTTGGCTTATTTTAGAAGATAACTCTAACACTTTTTCTTTTAAATGTGTCGTTTCTAAATTTAGATCTGCAATCTTTGTTTCTTGTTCAACAAAACTGGTTTTATAAATGGTTGGAAGTTTAATATTATATGTATTGTGATATTTTTTTACAATAGGTTCTAATATAGTTAACCATTCAAACCCTCTTTTTTGATAAATAGTATCAAAAAAACCATTCCATAATTTATATTCTTTTAAAATAGTAGATTCTATTTCAATGTGTGGATATAATTCTAAATGAATATCAGAATCTTTAAATACATCTAGGATATCAGATCTATGATATTTAGTTTCTAACCTTTTCAACATATGATTAATGATGGTTTCATAATTATATGAAACATTTTTATTGATTTTATATTCAATGACTTGATTTGAATTATAAAAATCATAGGCTAAGACTTTAGCATATATATCAGGTATCATCGTTCTTTTTAAGAAACAACCAAGACGTGGATATATTTGAATAAGATTATATTTTTTTAATTTCTTAATAGATTGTCTTACAAATTCAACACTTGGTAGAATCATTTCATGAAAATGATTAATTGACATGATCAATTCTTCTAGATTTCCATCTATACAATCAGTTTGAGAAAAAAGATGAGCAGAAAACAAAATGCCTTCTTCTTTAAAAACTGTCATAAAACACTCTGGAAAGGGCAAAAAAGGAATCGGTATAAAATCTAGAGTCAATTGATCAGATAGCTTTAATTGATAATCTAGAGATGCAATTGATGATAGGTTATTATCTAGCATATCATTTAAGTAAGGCACTCCTGATTCATTTGCGATAACTCTACCTTTAAATCCTGCTTTATTTAAATCATCAAGAGATGAAAGATTTAAATAATCATTTGATTGCAATATGATATAAGATAAATTTGAAATCTTGATGTGTGATTTCAAAGCAGCAATGAGCAGGGGTGCATGATGTTTTGACCCTGGATCAATTAAAATAGATCCACTTTCTCTATAGATGAGATATGCATAACGTTTAACTTTCTCTTCTAAAAGAATTGGTATAATTTTGTTTGCCATAAAACCCCTCATTTCTTGTTTTATATATAATATATAAATTATCTCTTTTTATCATTATATCATGTATAAATATTAATTAATTATTTTATTTTTTTGTTTAAATAAATAAAAAATGCACTTGAGTCAAATAACTCAAATGCATTTGTATTTTTAAACTTATTTTTCTGGTTTTGGTTTAGGTTTAATTAAGTTATTATAATAGTCTGCTTTATTGACTTGATGATTTCTTGCAATAGATAGTGATCCTTTAGGTATATTTTCTGTAACTGTAGATCCTGCAGCAATAAACACTTGATCTCCAACAGTTAATGGCGCAACCATGTTAACATTACATCCAATAAAGACATCATCACCAATGATAGTTTTATGTTTTTTAACACCATCATAGTTTACGGTAATTGAGCCACATCCAAAGTTAACATTAGATCCAACTTCAGCATCTCCTATATAAGATAAGTGAGCCGCTTTAGTTCCTGATCCTGTAGTAGAGTTTTTAACTTCTACAAAGTTACCTACTCTATTATGATCTCCAATCACTGCATGATTTCTTAAATGAGCAAATGGACCTACGGTCGTATGAGCTCCAACTGTTGAATCATAAATTAATGAATGCTTAATTTCTGCAAATTCATCAATATTTCCATTATGGATTTCTGTATTAGGGCCAATAACTGCACCTTCTCTAATTGTTGACATACCAGTAATGGTTGTATTTGGATAAATTGTAACACCTGGTTCGATTAAGACATTATGTCCTATGGTAATCGTATTAGGTGAAACCATTTCTACACCATTTAACATATGGTTTTTATTAATTTCATCACGTAAATATCGCTCAGCGATACTTACAGAATATAAATCATTAACACCCATCATTTGATAAGCTGATCTTACAACAAATGAACCTATTTTATAGTCATGTTTCATAAGTGAAACGATATCAGTTAAATAGTATTCACCTTTTCGTTCATTTTTTGGTATACTTCTTAATATTTTAAACAAAATTTGATTGTCAATAACGTAAACTCCAGAGTTTACTTCTTTAATTGCTTTTTGTTCACCAGTGCAATCTTTATCTTCAACGATTGCAGATATCACACCATATTTATCACGAACAATACGGCCATAAGATTTAGGATTATCATAAACCATAGAAACAACTGTTAAATCATTACCCATTTCATCATGGGCTTTTAAAAGTTTATCAGTTAGTTTGATTTCCATTAAAGGCATATCACCAGGAAGAATAAACGTAACTCCTTCTTTATCAGCTAAAATACTTTCAGCTGATAGTGCAGCATGACCTGTGCCTAATTGTTCAACTTGTTCAGCATATTGAACACGATTGCCTAAAATATCCATTAATATTTCTTTTTTGTGACCTACGACTACAACTGTTTCATTAATGGTAGTCTTTTCAAGTTTTTCTACGATGTATTCAATCATTGGTTTTTTTAAAATTGGATATGCACATTTTGGCATATCTGTTTTCATTCTAGTTCCCTTACCAGCTGCAAGTACTAATCCATATGTTTTACGCATCAACATCAACTCCAAATCCTTTTATTTTTTTAACTATTTTATCAATGGTATTTCTCATCACACTTTCATCTGAATGAGAAACCGTAACTCTTATAAGACTTTCAGTGCCTGATGGTCTAACTAAAAGTAGACTATCAGTTCCAAGTGTTTTTTTAATGTTTTCAAGAAACTTTTTCATTTCATCTGTTTTTAATATCGATTTATCAACATCTTTGATATTGATTAATTGATATGGATATAAATTAAGACTTGATGTTAGTTCTTTTAAAGTTTTATTTTCTTCAGCCATAATAGATAATAAATAGATTGCGACTAATAGACCATCACCAGTGTGAAGTAAGTGTCTCATGATGATATGTCCTGAATTTTCTCCACCAATGACATAATCATTAGTTGTCAATTCTAGAGATACATATTTATCACCTACATCTGTTAGAGATACTTCAATCTCTTTTTCTTTTAATGCTTTAAGTATACCAGGATTACTCATCTTTGTTAAAACAACATGATTATGTCTTAATAATTGTTTTTTCTTTAAGTATGATGAAATTATGAAAATAATTTCATCTCCATCATAGATTTTATCTTGATCACAAATTAAAAGTCGATCGCCATCTCCATCAAAACTAAATCCAACATCAAGATGATATTCTTTAACATACTCATGAATATACTCCATGTGAGTTGATCCGCAATTTTTATTGATGTTTAGTCCGTCAGGGTTATTTCCTATTTGAATGGCATCAGGGGCATATTTATTAAATAGTTTATGAGCTATTTTGAAGTTTGCGCCATTTGCAGAATCATATGCTATTTTTAAGTTTGTTTTTTTTACACTAAATTGATTGTAAAGTTTTAAATAAGTAGATTCAAAATCACTAGATAGTTTGAAATCTCCAAATGCTTTGATTTCTAGTTTAGGATTATCAATAAAAGATTCAATAATTTCTTCTTCTTTTTCAGTCGTCTTAAAGCCTTTGTTAAAGACTTTAATACCATTATCTGTATAAGGGTTATGTGAGGCTGTTACCATGACACCAATGATTGATTTTTCTTTTGAGAAGTAAGCAACCATAGGCGTTGAACATACGCCTGCAAAAGAAACATTTAATCCTTCGGATAATGCACCAGCAGCAATCATATGCGCAAGCATTGGTGATGATTGTCTTGTATCATATCCGATAACGACTTCATTGATATCTATCGCATATTTCAAACCTTGTCCTAGTCGATATGCTAGTCCAGCATTTAAATGCTCAAATGCTTTACCTCTTATGCCATCTGTTCCAAAATATTTTCCCATAAAAGCTCCTTTATTCTACTGTAACACTCTTTGCTAAGTTTCTAGGTTTATCTATATCATTACCACGTTCTAAGGCTGCATAGTATGCAATAAGTTGTGTAGGCACAACCATAACCATAGGAGTTAAGAGTGGATGTACATCTTTTAAGATGATATCGTCACTCTCTTGAGATGTATTAGCTAAAGATATAATCATCGTGGTTGCACCACGAGAAATGACTTCATTTAAATTAGATCTAGTATTCTTTGATATTTCTTTGCTTGAAATAAGTGCAATAACAGGAGTTCCTTCTTCTATTAATGCAATGGTTCCATGCTTTAATTCACCAGCAGCAAATCCTTCTGTTTGAATATATGATATCTCTTTTAACTTTAAGGCAGCTTCTAGTGATGTATAGTAATCAATGGTTCTACCAATATAAAAACAATTTCTCTTAGTTATTTTATCATGAACTAAAGACGATATATCTTGAGTAGCTAAAAAGTTTTCTATGGATAATGCAACCTTTGTTAACTCTTTTATCAAATCAATATTTTGATCTGATAAGGTGTTACATAAGATTGATAATACCGCAACTTGTGCTACATATGCTTTTGTAGAAGCAACTGCAATTTCTGGACCTGCAAAGAGTTCAAGAAAATAGTTAGATTCTCTAGCTAATGTTGAAGTTTTAACATTGGTAATAGTTAGAGTCTTATAATTTAGTTTTTGAGTTTTTAATAAACATGCTCTTAAATCTGCAGTTTCTCCAGATTGAGAGATCATTAAAAAGAATGGTTTAGCAGTTAATAGTGGTGTATGATAAGCAAATTCTGATGCGATATGCACTTCTGCTGGAATATGAGTTAATTCTTCAAATAAGTACTTACCTACATAACCTGCATGCATTGATGTACCAGCAGCAAGTATATAGATTCTATCAGATGCTTTAATATCTTTTAGAATATCTGCTGATATATTAATTTTATCATGATTAAAGTAGTTTTGAACAATTCTGCGAACAACTGATGGTTGTTCGTATATTTCTTTAATCATATAATGCTGATACTCACCCATATCTGTAGAAGATTCATCTAGATCAATTTCTAGATAAATTAAAGGTTGTAATTCATGATTTAGATTATATAATTTAACACTATCAGATTCTGCCACCACAAATGTATGATCAGCAAGAGCAATATATTGATCTGCATAACCTAAAAGAGCCATTAAGTCAGAAGCTATGGTGATACCATCATCACCCTTGCCTAAAACTAATGGAGATTTATTTTTAGCTGCATATATTGTATCTGGTGTTTGTGTATCAATAACCAGAAGAGCATAAGAGCCTTCTAATAGTTTTAAAGTGGTTAGGATAGCATTTTCTACGTTTAATTGTTTTGTGAAGGTTTCTATGAGTTGTGCAATCACTTCAGTATCAGTTTCAGAATAGAAAAATGAATCAGATAAATATTGTGATTTAAGTTCTTCGTTATTTTCTATGACACCATTATGAACAATGATGAATCTTTTAGATTGTGAGTAATGAGGATGTGCGTTTTCTTTAGTGACTTTGCCATGAGTTGCCCAACGTGTGTGGCCAATACCTATATTTGATTTTAGTGTGTTTTTTGTCAAATCTATAAGCTTTTGGACACGTCCAAAATCCTTGTAGATATCAAAGGACCTGAATTTGGAATTAAATAAAGAAATACCTGCAGAATCATATCCGCGGTATTCTAATTTAGTGAGTCCACTAAGGACTACTTCTTTTGCGTCTTTTTTATTTCCAATGAAACCTACAATTCCACACATAAGTGATACCTCCAAATAAGTTAATACTATTATACAATAAAAAGCACTTCTTTTCTAATTCAAAATTTTAAATATAGAGATTTTACAAGAAAATTATTATTTATACCTATATAGATATGTAATAAAAAGAAACTAGAATCAATTTTTTAATTCTAGCTCTTTAAATTAATTATGTAATAAAATATAATAAAAGATAATTTATGTTCAAAAAGAGATATTATTAAGGGGTTTATCATATATTAGTAGTGATTTCATATAAATTTTTTTGTTTCGAACTGTCCATTATTTGACATTACGACATTAAAAACTGTCTATTTATTAAATCTTATACATATGATGGTCCAAAAAGTAGATTTTTTTGATGAGATAGACAGTCAATTCTTAATCTAATTAAGAGTAATTCTCACTATTTTATATACAAAAGATGTAAAGTTTATATTTATGTTGCAGTCTTAGTGAAATAACTGTGGGTTTTGCTGAAACCCTTCATTTTGAACATAAATTTCGCGTGTTGACCCTACACTATGAAGTGTCATTTTTGAGATTTTTTTCTTATGTTAAAACATCATTTAACATCTCAAATAAGGGCATAAGTCCCGTTAATTATATCAAAAGTTTAAATCCCCTCGACTCCATGCCCTGACCCTTTAGTTTGAACTGTCGGTCCTTATGAAACCAATGTCAATTATTATAAAAGTCATCACTTTTGACTTAACCCTTTTTAAAGTCTCAAAGCACTTGAAATTCTTAAAATTATTCATATAGTTACATCTTGATGTTTATTTTCATAAATCTGTTAATTCTATAATAATATTGAGTTATTGAAATACTTAGAAGGTAAATAATAAGAAACGGGTATGTTGTTAATGGATTTCCAAATAAACCGTATAATAACCATAAAGACTGGCAATAAAAGCTTATATATAAATATATGTTATAATTCACTCCATTATTAGCATTAGATGCAAGTAATTTCAGTGTTCTATAATAAAAAGTGAAAAGCAAAACTATTATGATAAGAGAGAAAAATATTCCCATTTCGAACAATAATTGTATATAGATATTGTGAATCTGTGATATCTCAACTGTGAAAACATTATCTAAATAAATAGGGGCACTATATAAACCATGGCCAAAAAATATTTTATCTTGTATCAAATTAAAGGCTTCAGCATATAAGTTTAACCTGTTACTAGACAATTCATTTAGAATATCATAATCATAATTATTAAAAGAAAAATATAGAATTATAGAAAATAAGACAATAAAAACAGCTCCAAATATCATAAAAGAAGATGCTGCTGGATGAAGATTCTTTCTCTTTCTATTGCTAATACTTATAAATATCATTATTAGAGAAGCTACGATAGAAGCAATATAAATTGATCTTTTGCCAGTGTAAAACAATGCAATAATAAATATAATGATAAGGAAATAGTTTAAGGTATTTCTTTTATTTGTTATAATACGAGACAATATAATACCTATACCGAAAGAGATAAAAAAACTATTAAATGAAATTTGACTTGTTAAGCCACTATGCTCATTATTATAATATATCAATTTCCTAACTATTTCCTGGCTATAATCACTAAATAGTGGAATAATAAAATTTTCGTAACTGACTGGAAAGAACACACTAAAATAAGTTATTGCAACAAATATAATTAATATTATATAAGAGTACTTAATGAAATTATAATGCCATTTTTTGCTATATGATAAGGAAAATGAGATACTAATAAATGTTATAAAATATATAAAGAATTCATAAGTTTGTTTATAAGTTATTAGACGAAGTGCTGAAATAAAGAACATTAAAAATACAAGAAACACTATGGATATATCCATAAGCATTAGTTTGTTTTTATTCAACACTAAACTTATTATTGATAAAATTAATATAATCAGATATGACTCTATCTCGCCAACGAATCTTATGTTTATCGTCGAAAAAAAGATACTTATTACTAAAAATAATGGGATGATTTTAGTAAGTAATCTGTTTTGTTTTTTGATTGAATTATTTATTAATTTAAAAGATTCCATTATACTGCTCCCATCAAAAATATATATCCGAAATATTCTTTATTACATATGTCTAGATTTTCATGCCAAACCAGTTTATTTAATCTTAAGTCAAACATTTTATCATTTATTTCTATAATATTCATCCATAAATCTTAAATATTCTCCATTTTCGATGTTATTTATCCAATCTTGATTTTGTATATTCCATCTTATTGTTTGGATAATACCAGATTCAAAGTTATACTTTGCTTTCCATCCAAGCTCATTTTCTATTTTAGAAGGATCTATAGCGTATCGCATATCATGACCTTTTCTATCAGTGACAAATTTAATTAGTGATTCTGGCTTACTTAACTCATTAAGTATAGTTTTAACTACTTCCAAGTTTGTTCTTTCATTATGTCCGCCTATGTTATATACATTACCATCTTTACCTTTATGAATAATTAAATCAATGGCAACACAATGATCATGGACATGTAGCCAGTCTCTAACATTTTCACCGGTACCATAAACAGGTAATGATTCATCGGCTAAGGCTTTTTTAATCATCAAAGGGATTAGTTTTTCCGGAAAATGATATGGTCCATAATTGTTTGAGCATCTTGAGATAGTAATTGGCAAGTTAAAGGTTCTGTAATATGCTTGTACTAATAAATCAGCTGCTGCTTTTGACGCAGAATATGGACTTGAGGTGTGAATTGGTGTATCTTCAGTAAAAAATAAATCAGGTCTATCTAGAGGTAAATCGCCATAAACTTCATCAGTAGATACTTGATGATATCTTTTTACTTCATTTTTTAGCGATGCATCCATCAATACTTGTGTACCTAAAATATTAGTTTTCAAAAACACTTCAGGATTTTCGATTGAACGATCGACATGAGATTCAGCAGCAAAATTTACTACTATATCAAATGCCTCTTTTTTAAATAAATCATTAATAAATAATCTATCTGTAATATCACCTTTAACAAACTTGAAACTTATATTTTCCATGATTGGTTCTAGTGTTTGTAAATTACCAGCATATGTAAGTGCATCTAACGCAATTATCTCATAGTTTGGATATTTATCTACCATATAGTGACAAAAATTGCCACCAATAAACCCTGCTGCTCCAGTAACTAATACTTTCATTTATTTTACCTCAATTTCTTTTAAATATCGTTTTATTGCATCTTGCCATGACTCAAGAAGTTTAAAATCATTATCGACTAAACTTTGCTTGCTCATTGAGGAATTCATAGGTCTCGTAGCTTTTGTTGGGTATTGTGATGTCTTTATAGGTTTTAAGTTAATATTAATACTTGTTAGATTGAATATTTCTTTAGCAAATTCATACCAATTACATATACCCTCGTTTGTTGCATGATAGATACCAAATTTTTCCGTTTCTATCATATCAACAATTAATCTTGATAAATCATACGTATAAGTCGGTGAACCTATTTGATCTGAGACGACACTTAATTCATCTCTTTCACTTCCAAGTCTAAGCATAGTCTTAATAAAATTATTTCCATTCTTGCCAAACACCCATGAGATACGAACAATAAAGTGCTTACTATGGTTTAATGTTTCTATTTCACCTAAATATTTAGTTCTACCATATACTGATTTTGGATTAGGTTTGTCAGTAATTTCATACTGACCTTCTTTATCTCCTGAAAAAACATAATCAGTTGAAATGTAAACGAATTTAGCATCTTGTATCTTTGCAGCATCAACAAGATATTTTGTTCCATTAACATTAACATCATAGCATACTGCTTCATTATCTTCAGCATTATCAACAGCTGTATATGCTGCACAATGAATAATGACATCTGGCTTTTCTTTTTTCATGAATTCTATAACAGATATACTATCAGTAATGTCTAGATCGTTAACATCAATGCCCAATATATCATCATAGTTTCTTTTCTTTAACTCTCTTACAACATCATAACCTAATTGGCCCTTTACACCTGTCACGATAACTTTCATTTGAAGTTCACATCTGAATCTTTTAAAGTGGGAGCTTTTTTATCTTTTTCGGATAATATAACTTCATTTGATGGCCAAATTACGTTTATATCAAGATCATTGTATTGTATAGCACGATCTGTGTCAGAATTATATAGATTATCAACTTTATATTGAACTTCCGAATTATCTTCTAATGTGATAAATCCATGGGCAAAACCTTGTGGTATAAAAAACATTTTATGGTTTTCCGGTGTTAACTCTATTCCAATCCATTTTAAATATGTTGGACTTGATTTTCTTAAATCAACCGCAACATCCCATATTTTGCCTTTTGTGCATCTTACTAACTTAGATTGAGCATACGGTTCGTTTTGGAAATGTAATCCTCTAAGAACACCTTTTAGTTTGCTATATGAATGATTATCTTGTTTAAAAATAATATCAATACCATTGTCTTTAAAAACTTTCTCATTATAAGTTTCACTAAACCAACCACGATAATCACCAAAGACATTAGGTTCAATAATTAATAAATCTTTTATATCAGTTTTTATAACTTTCATTAATATCTCACCTTACCCTCAAGTACATCAAACAAGAATTTACCATATTGGTTTTTCTTCATAAGTTCTGCTTGTTCTCTGAGTTGATCTTTAGTAATCCATCCATTATTAAATGCAATTTCCTCTGGACAAGATATCTTTAAACCTTGATGTTCTTCTATCATTTTAACAAAAGCTGTTGCTTCTGCTAATGACTCATGTGTACCGGTGTCTAGCCATGTAAATCCTCTACCAAATGTAACAACATCTAAACTATTATCTTCTAAATACATTCTGTTTAAATCAGTTATTTCTAATTCTCCACGAGCAGATGGTTTAACTTTCTTAGCATAATCAACAACACGATTATCATAAAAATATAAACCTGTAACTGCATAGTTAGATTTAGGATTTTTAGGTTTTTCTTCTAGAGATATAGCTTTACCGTTTTTATCAAATTCAACTACTCCAAAACGCTCTGGATCATCTACGTGATAACCAAAAACAGTTGCTTTACTGTTTTTAGAGTTCTCTACAGCTCTATCTAAAGCACTTTTTAAACCATTCCCATAGAAAATATTATCCCCAAGAATCATACATGCCGTCTCATTACCAATAAACTCTTCACCAATCAGAAAGGCCTGTGCCAATCCATCTGGTGATGGTTGTATTTTGTAACACAAATTAATTCCAAATTTATTTCCATCACCCAAAAGTGATTCAAATCTTGGTGTGTCATCTGGTGTAGAGATTATTAAAATCTCTTTTATTCCTGCTAGCATTAATATAGATAATGGATAATAAATCATAGGTTTATCATATATTGGTAATAATTGTTTGCTTGTGACCATTGTTAATGGAAAAAGTCTAGAACCTGAGCCACCTGCTAAAATAATTCCTTTCATTATTTCGTTCTCCTTATTATAAAATTTTTACATTTGCCTGTTTTCTTGATGATTTAGGCACTTTAAATGTGTCCGCATAATTGCCTAAGCCAATAAACATGATTATATATTCACTGTCACCTATGTCTAATTTGTTTCGTATTGTTTTTTCTTGTATTAACGATAAAGACGCACTTAAAGGAACTGTTGCAATCCCATAATAATGTAATGAATATAATAAGTTCATTGCATACATACCCCCATCTATAAATGGCTGAAACCTTTCTCTTGGTCGGGCAAAAGCCTCTAAATTTGATGTGATCACAAGATACTTATCTAGTTTATCGCCAAATGATGTATTACCATTTTGGTTATCACTGATTATATCCATTTTAGTTTTATCTTCTATTAATCTAACAATCCACCCTTGTCTATTACAAGCAGATGGTGTATTCCGAGCCAAATCGATGGCTGCCATAATATCATCAGTATCAACTTTTTTATCAGAAAATTCTCTAACACTTCTTCGAGAATTGGAAAATACCTTAAAATCTTTTTTAATTGATGAATATATAGCATCTTTATTGTAAATATCTGTTCCACCTAAATTTGACTCAGTAGATAAATCAAGTTCTTTGAACTTAATTTTTATATCGTCAATATTTACATTTGCATCATCATGCACCTTAAAATATTGTTTTAGGACACTTATTGCAGTAGTATAGCAAAATTCTTTCTTTGAATACAATTTTAGATTGTACTTTATAAGCAACTGTGATAAGTTATTTGCTGCTGTTTTACCAAATGGTAATCGGATTTCTGTGTGTGCCAAACCTTTTTCTATTGAATGGTAAGCTTTTATAATTTGTGCCTCCAACTGTATAAAACCTTCTGTATTTAAACCTCCTCCAAAACCATATAGCATAAATCTTTTTATCCACTGCTTAACCATTTTTTTTAAAATTGTAAGTTCATTCCGTTTAGAAATATACGCGGATATGGGTTTTGGAATAATACCTTTTATGACTTTTTTAATTTTTTTCATTTTACACCTCTATATTTTTTTTGAAAATATTAATCTAAATCTTTTATATATAAATTTAAGTTCTTTTCTCTTAAAGAAAAGTACTATAAGTATTACGTTGGGCACTATCATACTAACAGCAATTAATAAAACAAATGAAGTAATAGAGCCATTGAAAATTTGGTTTTTCAGTAGGCTTACTATAATAGCAATTAAAACTGTTAAAATTGTAAACAAAATATTATCAAAGAAATATTTTTTTGAACTCTGTTTAAATACATTTTTATTTACTAGTATTGGATCGTACCACCAAGTAGTAAGTAATCTGCTAATTATAGTTGCTAATAATACCCCAGCAACTCCCATATATTTCACTAATATTAAAGAGAATATTATATTAAGTATTGCAGTAAATAAAGGTCTATATTTTCCTAACCAAAATATACCACTTGCGTCTTTATAAATCATTGGAATTATACTAAAACCATCTAGTAAAAAGTTAAATATAATAACAATTGTTATTATTTCACTAAATACATAACTTTCTCCAACCCATAATTCAATAAATGGTGATATTAACGAATATAGCATTATAGAAAAAACAGCAAACACCCAATAACTTAAAAAAGTTAAAGCTGAAAAAAGTTCTTTATTTTTTTTTCTTTCATCTGTTACTAATACATTACCAACGCTCGCTACAAATGAGGTAAAAATGACTCTTGCTATAGTATAAACAGAATTAACAATTAATAGATAATTAGAATATATCCCTACCATTGCTAATCCAATAAAAGCTGAAATCACAATACTATCAGTAGACCTTGTAATGGTTGAATTAATTTTATATATAGATAAGCCAATGATATTTTTTTTTATTTTTTTTCGTTCAGCTTCATCAGGAAGGATTTTTTTATTATTCTTTAGATATGGATACAACTTATCTACTTTTTTACTTGTGAAAATATTTAGTAATAAGTGGTACAACACACCGAATATAGTATATATTAAAAATGACTGTAACGTAATTAGCACAATAATTTGAACTGCTACTAAAAACGTATAACTTATATAGGAATATAAGTTAAACAAATAATATTTTTGATCTGCTTTTAATATAGAAGACTTATAAGCGAAAAACCAATAGGATGATAATGATTGCAATAAATACAACAAATAAAATAGATTAATATTCACAATTGTAGTTTCGCCCTTAATCAAATAAGGGAGAAATGGAAATATCGCAAGACCTAAAACCAATACTAGTAATCCGACATAAAAATATGCTTTTCTTAAGTAATTTATTCTTGAAGTAATCTCAGCTTTATCTTTTTTTGCAAGAGGTGAATATAAGCTATAAATAATGGCTGTACCAATGCCTAATTCAGTAATATTGAATACTTGTAAAATATTTGAAAACAAACCATAGATACCTAAATATTCTTTACCAAGATAATAAATAAAAAAAGTTCTAGAAATAAATTGCAAAATTAGTTTAAGAATCGATCCACCTGCACCGGAAAAAAGATTTTTAAAAGAATTAAGTGTTCTCATTTAACTTTGCCTCTATACTAATAAAAGGATTGAATTTTTGATAATTAACTAATAAGGAAGAAATCTTTAATGATTCATTATTATAGTTTTTTTCCATTGTATTTATAATTTCGGCTAATTTCGAATCAAAAAAATTATCTCTTACATCAACTAAAAAATCATTTTGATTAAATGCATTTGTCAACTCTCTATATTTCTCTGCCCAACCTATAACTACAGCTGGAATTCCCAACTTATAAGCGTGAATTATAGAATGATATCTCGAACCTATAATGTAATTCATCTTGGCAATCAGGAATGATAACTCTATGTTATCAAATTCTTTATCAATAAATATCACTTTTTCATGGTTTTTACAATTGTTAAATATTTCTTTACACACTTTCAAGTCTTCTCTTGAGTGTGATAAAAGGTAAACAGTTTTGTTTAGCTCAACTAATTTTTCTATTATATTAATATATACCATATTCATATTTTCTTTTGAAAATTTATTATTTTTAGAATTTGGGATAATTGCAACTGAATTTTTTGGAGTTATAATTACTGGATAATCTATTTCATGTTTAAAAAGGGCGTTCTCATCTATTTCTTTTGATAAAAGAACTAGATCTAATGATTTCATTAGGTTAGAAGCACTTATTTTCGATAAGAGATTAAAACCTTGATTTTCTCTACAATAAACTATTTTCGGGTATTTAATGTACCTATTAATTAGCGGTTGTAAAATAATTCTTTCAGTTTTTCTATATTTAAAAGGGCCAAAAGATTGTGGCATGATAAAATAAGGTATTTGGCTCTTTCTATGTATTTTTATTCTATTAATAAAAGCCATATTGGTAAAGAAATCCCATTGACTAGACAACGCATAGCCACTTATATCTATTGAGAAAAATGTGTTCTTTAAAATACTTTTGAATTTATTTTTATTTCGAAACTTAAAAATTCCCTTTCTTCTTATTACATATCTCAAAATATTAAAGAGTAAATATGACATTTTGAATATATCCATACCAAAATATAGCATCTCATTAGGATTAATTGGAAAAATAGAGAAATTAAATTTTTCTTCTCTTACCTTCTCAGATGGATAATCACTATTTGAAATAACTATTATCTCATTATTTGGATATAATCTCATCAATTCATGTACTGATACTAAAGTCATTGACTCAGCGCCTTTATTTTCAAATCCACCACCAAAAATCAGTATATTTTGGTTTTTCTTATTATTATTTAAATTCACAATGTCCCTCCATGAAATAATCATTCATCTTTTTTTATATAGTGTATTATTGATTTCATTCCTTGTTCCATACCTGCAGTAGCATTCGCAAACATTCTTATATTACCGATCACCATCTCTTTTGATTCTAATGTATATATAGATTTATAAAAAGTAATAACGTCATTTAAATCTATTAAGGTCTTATCATTAGTAAATTGAAGAAAGTATTTAAAATTCTTAGTGTTCTCTAGTAAATCAATTTGGCATCCTGATATAACTGGAAGACCTTTAGCAAAATACTCTCTACTTTTTAAAGAACATGAAATGTTATTATTCTTTCTATACATGCCAAAAACATCAACGGCTATATCACAGATATTATATATTTCATCAAGGCTTTCTCCAAAAAGTCGACCGTAAAAAACAACATTGGTATTTAAATTATATTTCTTTACTAGCCTCTTATATAGTTTAAGTTTGGGACCATCTCCAACAAAATGAATAATAAGTTTAAACTCTAATTTTCCTGCATTTTTATAGTACATATTCAAGCTTTTTATTATTCTATCATATCCATGCCAATTTTCGAAACTAGAGACTATGCATAAATTAATGGTTTTTGTATCGATTGATAAGGGTGTTTTAACCTTAAGGTTGTCTAGATCAATTCCATTTGTGAATCTCACAGTTGGTATGTTAAATAATTCAGTATTTTCTGTAAAAACAGCAATTCTGTCAACATATTTATATAGTTTTCTTCTATTAAATCTATCTTTAATGTATAAAGGCCATGAAAATAAGTTGTTTGTTAATTCTCTATCATATGGATAAGTAGGTATTTCTAATAGTATTTTCACTTTACCATTCGTGAGTTTTATTCTCTTTAACACTTTTAACATCGAATTAGAAATGAACATTGGTCTCCTTAAATAAATATAATCAACATCTGGCATAACAGAATCAAATTTCCACTTTGGATTAATGTTACTAAACGGAAGTCTTATACAGATTTTCTCTATAAGACTTAGGCTTTTCTTATATTCCAAATTGATAAACTTACAATTTAGTCCATTTGAGTCAAATATTTTTTGCTGTGCTAATATCTTCTTATCAATGCCTGTTAATTTTTTAGTATGCAAATCTTTCCAAATAATATATAAACCTTTCATGTTAGCCTCATTTCTAAATGATGGTTGATTTCCATCTGATATCAACTTATTATTTTAATTGAATTCGCGAAGATGTCGATTCACTTAAAAGCGTTTAATTAATCAATTAAAATATTTTTTTGCAAATGCAATAATCAACAATTCGATGTACAAATAGATATAAAATACATGAACCAAGACCTTAAACCCAGTATTACTACTTCTATACTTTAATAAATAGTATTTTCTACTCTTTAACCAAATTCTTTGTTTCCTATGATAACTCTTGATTGATTTATTAATACTTGTTGAATGATTATGTATATAGCTTTCGTCTATTAATAATTTACTCTTATATCCTTTTTCTTTAAATTTTACAGCCATGATTCTTTCTTCACAATATAGAAATACAGATTCATCAAAAAAACCTATTGATTCGAATTTTTTGTAATCTAGCATTAGAAATGATCCGGGTAATATGTCTACTGAGCAACAATTGATTCTAATTTCTTCTTCTGAATATTTATTACCATCTTTAAATAATTTGCTAATTATCTTGCTAGTCTGCATAAGTTCCCTAAATGAATTATTTAATTTCCACGCAGGTTCTAAAGTTTTTCTGCCAGTAGAATTTAATGCATATGGAGCAACAGCTGAAAGGTTTTTATCTATCATGAAAGATTTAATCATTTTTTTAACAATATCTTCTTCAAATAGTATATCAGGATTTGCGATTATTATTAAATCAATTTTATACTTGCTAAGATGTGATATCCCAATATTATTTCCATAACTATAACCACCATTTAATTGAGTGCGTATTAAATGAATTTTAGAACTCTCTTCTTTTGCTAATATTGAATATGAATTATCTGTAGAATTATTATCAACAACAACTATATAATTTATACTTTCGTATCTCTTTATCATATTTAGCAATGTTAGAGTTGTAGGATAGTCATTATAATTCAATATTACACAACCTATAATCATAGTTTTCCTCATTTCAAATTTTCCGTACTTATAGTTTTTTCTAAAGTCTCCAATATAAATAATTGTTACTCTTTAGTTCTTTTATATTAAACATGCTTTTTACATCAATTAGTATCTTAAATTGCTCATTTCTGTATAGGGACCGGATTTCTTTATGTGAAAGCGACTTGTATTCCGCATGTGCAACGGCGAAAACAAGAGCATCAGATTCTTTGATTTCGTCTAATTTGGATAATTTGATCCCATACTCAACTAAGACTTCGCTGGTATCAGCATACGGATCCACAACAAGAGGATCAATTCCATATTTTCTTAATTCTTGAATTATATCAAATACTTTTGTATTCCTGACATCTGGACAATTCTCTTTAAATGTAATTCCTAAAATCGACACTTTTGCTTTTCTAACAATAATATCAGCTTGTATTAATTTTTTAATAATATTATCGACCACAAATTTCCCTATACTGTCATTTATTTTTCGTCCTGCTAATACTATTTGACTATGGTATCCTAATTTCTCAGCTTCATAGACAAAGTAATAAGGATCCACACCAATACAATGCCCCCCTACTAATCCAGGAGTGAATTTTAAAGAGTTCCATTTTGTATTCATTGCGTTTACTACTTCCATTGTATCAATATCCATACGATCAAAAACCATTGCTAATTCATTCATAAAAGCTATATTAATATCTCTTTGACTATTTTCAACAACCTTAGCAGCTTCTGCTACTTTTATTGAACCTGCTCTATATACTCCAGCTTTAATGACTAATTCATAAACTTTTGCAATTTCCTCTAAAACTTCACTGTCTTGCCCTGAAACAATTTTAACAATATTCTCCAGTGTATGTAATTTATCTCCTGGATTAATTCTTTCTGGAGAGTATCCCACTTTAAAGTCAATCCCATTTTTTAATCCGGAAAATTTTTCCAAAATTGGAATACAAATATCTTCTGTTACACCTGGGTATACTGTTGACTCGTATACAACAATAGATCCTCTGGTCAAATTTCTACCCAAAATCTCACTTGAAGCTTCGACTGGATTTAAATTAGGTGTTTTATCTTGATTTATCGGCGTTGGCACGGCTACAATATGAAATTTTGCTTTCCTGAGATTTTTTTCATCAAAAGTGAAAAAAGTAGTAGTTTTGCTAATTTCTTCATTACCAACTTCTTTAGTAGGATCAACACCTCTAATATATTGATTCACTTTTTCTTCATTGATGTCAAACCCAATGACATCTATATGTTTAGCAAAAGCAACAGCAATAGGCATTCCGACATAACCTAAACCTATTACACTAAGTTTTGTAGTTTTATTCATTAATTCATTGAAAATCTCCATTTTTCTTCTCCTTTACCTTGAAACATATAAACCTGTTTCTAAAAAATAGCTTTAGTTAATTATACTTTGTAAATAATTATAAACTGTAACTTTATTGTAATTCTCTAGCCCTATTGAAATCGAATTTTCTGGCAACTCGATATTTTCTTCTATTAACCAGCAAATATCTTCTAAAACAAATAATAGTAATATGTCAATTCTACTCATATTGGAAAATTCTATTTTTGTCGATCGATCGTTCAAAAAAACTTGCATATTTGTTACTAATAAGTGCGAATTTCTAAGATTAAAATTATATATCATAGTATCGTAATTCTCACTTCTTCTATCAAATGTTTCCCAATCAAGTATTTTCACTTCACCATGCTCTGTAATAAAAATATTACCTTTTTGAAAATCTCCATGCGAATCGACTACATTAATGATATAGTCCATTTCTAGAAAATATCTATTTATCATATCTGAGATATTCAGTATTTGTTTAAAACTTCTATCAGATAATTTTTGTGAAACTATTTCATGTAAAGATTCAACGTACTTTTTAATCTCTATATTCTCTGGTTTTCCTTTAATATTATCCAAAATTAAATTTGTTTTGTTTAGAAATGGCTTTCTCTTTTTATTTTGCAACCTAGACATAGGAATTCCGGTTAACAGTGCTTCTTTGTATCTTGAGTCATTGTGTTCAAGTATTGGTAGAACAAAATCGTATTTACTATTAACTCGAAATTCAATTTCTTTGTGAAACCAATTTCCTTTAAAACCTGTTTTTTTAATGTTCGTTACTGTACTATTTTTAAAGTCAAGAATCTTAATTTTTTTATTTCCAGGATATATAATATTTGTATTTATAAAATCTTCATTACAAACCAACATAAAATTACTGGAAAATAGTCTTGGTACAAAAACTCCAAATACAATATATAGCTTTATCATCAGTTGCTTTATTATGCTTTGGTTTCCACTTAGGGTTCTGATAAGAAAACCAATAAGTAATCTTTTATTAACATATTTAGAAAAAATTATATTTAATCTGGGAATACAATAGAATATACACTTATTCTTCGATTCTTTTGTTGCTTTATCTAATCTATTTAGAAATTCAACTTTTAAGGAGTATTCGGTTTCTAGTGTTTGTTTAATTATTTTATAAACATCTTCCCTTTTAAAAAAATCATTAAATCCCATATATAAAATCCTTTATCTGCATAAACGTGAAATTAATATCTTGTTTTTCAGTATCTATCTCTATTTTCCATTTTTTATGAATCATGAGATTTTTATATATAAACATTCGGTTTTCCCTAATTTCTAAGCTATCAAAATGTGGCTCATTTTTATCGATTGAACGTTTGTAAGACACTTCTGGACTGACATACAATATAATAGATTTATCTGCTTTTGGTGATAAAAGTATCGCTAGTTTCCACAGCAAACTTTTTTCTAAATTAATATTTTTTAAACTCATTTTAAAATCCACATAAGTATCCCATAAATATCGATCAGCTATTATCGTTATTCCGAATACTCTATATAATCTAAATGTAATAGCATACAATCGGATTAAATCAAGCATCCCAAGGATATACCAAATTTTAGAAACAGATTTTTTCTCAAACATTTGCTTTCTATCTTCGTTTCTTCCAGGTTTCGGAAGCTTTTTACTTAATATAATACGTAGAAAGTTCTTCATAAATTCAAACCATGCTGTATAACCACCTCTACTCCAAATAACTTTATATCTAATTTTTTTCTTTGCTAGCTCATTTTTTAATAAATCTATCTGTGTAGATTTGCCAGCAGAATCAATCCCACTAAATACTATCAGTTTTTTCATAGTAATCTCCTCTTCTTAAGGATTTCATCCATTTTATTGTTAAAAGCATCTAAAGAAAAATGGGTTTTAAATAATCTGTACGAACCATCTCTCATTGAAAGATAGGCTTCATCGGTTAATAACAAAATTTTTTCACAAGCTTCTATGGATGAGTCGAAATTTATACCTGCATTAAATTCTTCAACAAGTTTTTTGGTATCAAACTTTATATTGTTTAATAATGGCAAGCTATATGAAAGATAATCAATAGATTTATATGATAAGCCTACTGTTATATTCTTGTTAACAGCATTATACCCAAAGTGACAATCCTTTAATAATCTATGTTTTTCACTCTCACTGAAAACAATTCCATTATCTTCATAGTAAATAGAAATTTTGTCAAGCTCTTCTAAGACATACCTTTTCAAATAGCCGTCACCAATAATGACTATTTTCACAATATATTTTCTACTAAGAATTTTTGAAATTTCTATAAGAGATTTGAAGTCATATGAAGATGAAAAATTCCCTAAATACGCAATATTAATACTCTTTTCAAATTTTGTGATGTTATTACTTTGATTTTCAGGATTATAATCAATCGTTTTTGTTAAGTAAACAAGTTCATAATCTTTTCTAATTGGATCTATATATTTTTTGTATCCACTTGTTTCAATTAGGACTAAGTCAGAATTATATAAAGTTTTATCTCTCATAGTTGCCCATTTTTTTAATATATAGCTAACAGGGAATTTACCACTATTTTGCGGCCAAATATCAATGATATCTGTAATGACTATCTTATTTAGTTTTCTACCAATTTTTGCAGCTATCTTCGCTGAGTAATTTGGTGGTACTGCAATATATACAGTATCATAATCTACATTAAGTAATATTTTTTTGATTTTAAAACCAAAAACAAGATGTGATAGGATTCTCTTAAGTGAAAAAGTTTGTGAATAAGTTGGCACTTTTAATTGCACCACATTTGATTTGGTGATACTCTCTATTGTTTTAGTTGAATGATTGAAATTTGTTGTAACAACGACTGTTTTAAACCCTTTAGATTCAAAGTACTGTTTCATATGATAAGGTCTTGAAGTGTTATTTTCAAGGTAAAAAGCAGTAACCATAAGAATTTTTTTCATAACTTCATATATCTATTCTCTCGAAGTATCGTATATAATTATTAATTGACTCATCCCAACTAAATTTTTTTGCAAAACTATATCCTTTATCAATGTATTTTTCTCTTATAGTATTATCGCTATAAACTTTGTATATCTTATCAATCATAACCACATCACTTTCAATTTTCGGGTCTATATAAACCAAATTATCGTTGTAAACTTCCGCTAATGCACTTGCATTGCAAATAACACAAGGCAATTTATAACTCATTGCTTCTAAAGGTGTTATACCAAAAGATTCCCAAGTACTTGTATTCAAGTATAATTTTGCACTTGAGTAATATTTGCCTATTTCTAAATAAGGGACGTTATCTAAAAGAATTACTCTTTTTTCTAAATGCAACTTGCTTATGAGTTCAAATATTCTATTATCTATTTTTTCTACTTTCTTTCTTCCTATAATTACTAAGTTTGAATTCAATTCATACTTGTTTATGAGTTTGCTAAAAAGATAAATCATTAACTCATAATTCTTATGTTCATATCTATCTCCTACTGATAAAATGAAATCTCCATATTCATCTGTTTTGTTATATTCATTTTCATCAATATTAACACCATGGTAAATCACAACTGCTTTTTCATCATTGATAGCAAATTTGTACTTAATTTCAGCCATTGATAAATGTGACACAAAAATAATATGATCAGATAATTTTAAAGATCTTTTTCTAATAAAATAGTCGTAGTTTTCTCTAAAACTTCTAGAAAAAAAAGTTTTGTAACTTGATGTTTGAATGGTCGAATGGACATTAGTTATTATCTTGGATCTTAAATTTTTCCAACTTACTGGTATTGCTTCTGATGGAATAAAGATAATATCAGGATTGATTTCTTTTATCATTTTTTTAACTGTAAAATTCTCATACTTTAGTCGTTTAAAAGGGTTGCGAATAATTTCTTCTGAAATATATATATATTTAACCTTTTCATTTCCAATTTGATAAGCATCTTTTCTTTCTTCAGGTAGAAAACAAACAATTTCATAATTTGGAAGTTTTGAGAATCTCGTCAAAAAATTAATTAGAAATGTTTCAGATCCTCCTCCTCTATTTGAAATTGCGAAAACAACTAATATTTTCATGATTTAGTCCTATTTAATCTTACTATTCTAAGTAGGCAATAGGTAAATATATTCATACCTTCTGACATTGCATCTATCATCCATTGATCAAATATATTAGTTCTATTTATGTATGAACTCTTTTTAACACTCCATAGATATTTCTTGATTTTACTTGAAAACTTAAATATATTATTATTAATTAAGTGGTTGCAATCTGGGATTGGGGTATTTAAAACATCTCTTGTTAGTGATAATGCTGTATAAACCCTAATGGTTTGGTCATCTTCTTTTGCCCATAGGAATATTTTATTATAATTAATATCACTAGAGTGTCTTATCAGACGATCTATATCTGCATATAATCTTATACCTGGAGAAGTATTATAATAATGTCCTATAGATACATGTAAGAGATTGAAATATAATAAAGCGTTATCAGAAAGAACTTTTATTCCATTATCAAGTGTTTTATAGTTATTTTTTCTAAAATGCTCCAATCTTCTATGTAATTTTTTTATTCCAATTATGTATCTTCTTGCAATCGGTTTCCACTCGAAATTGACATAGAATTTTTTTCCTTCTAAAACATTAGCTTTAGAAAATGTAGTCATTATAGAATTGGGAACACCTCTTCTGGATTCTTTTATATATCCCAATTCGGACATATACTTAATTACTTCATGATAATCACTAGAATCAGCGGATAGATCAATGTCACCAGATGAAAAGCAGCCTAAACATGCATTTGAAGAAAGTATAGTGCCAAAATTCTCTATTAAGATTATATTTTTATCTGTACTTGAAAATTTTTGGAAAATTGTTCTAGTTTCTTCTAATATATTATGATTTCTTTTCTCATATTCACGATGTATGCTTGACCACTTGTCATTATTTTCATCTACTAGAGATAGAGTATGGGCACCATAAGGCAAAATTTTATTTTCTAATAAATAGTCCACTAATTCCATATTCTTTAACTCTTCAATCAAAAAATTCGGATTAGCTTTCACTTGTTCTAGCACTTCATCTGGATGTAAAATATAATAATTAACACCTTGATTGAAATTTTTCATTTAGCCACCTCACCTTTGTCACTTTTATATGATAATACAATTAAATCATAACTATTAATCTTTATACCCTTTGAATTTTTCCATTGTTGTATTGTCTTTTGAAGAAATGCCTTCTCTTTTAAATACTTTTTTTATTGTAATAATTATAATTTTGATATCATTATATAAATTTATACTTTTTACATATTGAAGATCGTAATCAAATTTATCTTCCCAAGAAATTGCGTTTCTACCACTGATTTGAGCATAGCCAGTTAATCCCGGTCTAACGGAATGTCGCTTACTCTGTTCATTTGTATAATATTTTAAATATTCAACTAATAGAGGTCGTGGTCCAACAATACTCATATCGCCCCTTATTATATTTAATAAACCTGGCAATTCATCAATACTTGTTGAACGTAGAAATCTACCAAAATTAGTTAACCTTTCACTATCTGGTAAGAGTACTCCATGTTCATCTCTTTTATCAATCATGGTTCTAAACTTGTAAAGTGTGAAAATTTTCTCATTTAAACCAGGTCTTTTTTGTTTGAATATAATAGGACTACCAAGCTTTATTCTTATTAAAATAGCGATAATAAATAACAAAGGCAATAGTAGAACAAAAGCAATTAAAGAAACAATGAAATCAAAAAATCTTTTAAAGTATTTCTCATATATCCTTTTTCTACGCATTTTTCCAAAATCCTTTTATGATTTCGATAATTTCATCTAATTGCACATCTTTTATTTTTGTATCACTTGGTAGACATAATCCATTATTAAATATGTATTCTCCCACATTACTACCGACATAATCATATTTTTCAAAAAATGGTTGAATATGCATTGGCTTCCATATAGGTCTTGACTCGATATTTTCTTTTTCTAGTGCTTCTATGATATCTAGTGGTCTAACTTTCCCTTTTAAAATGACACTTGTTAACCAGCAATTTGGACTATTCCAATCATTAACAGGCATAAACATAATATCATCAATATCCTTAAGATTCTTTTTATAGTAATTATATATGTATTGTTTTTTTAAAACCCTTTGATCCAAAACTTTTAATTGACCTCTACCAATACCAGCAACAACATTACTCATTCTGTAATTAAAGCCTAACTCAGAATGTTGATAATGTCTCGCTATATCTCTAGCTTGTGTCGACCAGAATCTGACTTTATTAATTCTTTCTTGGTTATTAGATACTAGCATGCCTCCACCAGAGGTTGTTATGATCTTATTCCCATTAAAACTAAAGATACCATAAT
Organism: Mariniplasma anaerobium; assembly: GCF_016865445.1. Taxonomy (GTDB): domain Bacteria; phylum Bacillota_I; class Bacilli_A; order Acholeplasmatales; family Acholeplasmataceae; genus Mariniplasma; species Mariniplasma anaerobium. The sequence continues at coordinate 1,064,144 of NZ_AP024412.1, forward strand.
CACCAAAGGTACCAGTATATCTACCTTTGTAAGTAGTGCCTAAACTTTCAGCGGCATCTTCTATTAAAGTAACATTATACTTTTTGCATAATTCAACTATTTTATCCATATCAGCTGATAGACCATATAAATGTACTACTAAGACTGCTTTTGCATTAGGATATTTAGTTAATGCTTCTTCTAAGTATTTCGGACTCATATTCCATGTTTCAAAATCACTATCAACAAATACAGGTATAGCATTCTCATAAATAATTGGGTTTGCAGTGGCTGAAAAAGTTAGAGATTGACACAATACAATATCGTCCTTACAGACACCAGCTGCTCTCAAAGCCATTTGAATAGCCGCTGTTCCGGACACTAATGCTGCACCATGTTGAACGCCAACCTTTTCACAAACTTCTTTTTCAAAGTTTGTAACATTTGGTCCAAGTGGTGCTATCCAATTAGTATCAAAAGCCTCTTTAACATATTGTTGTTCATATCCTTCATCACTCATATGTGGTGAAGCTAAATAAATTTTTTCTTTCATTATTTCACCTAATCAAAGAACTGTATGATTTTTTTTGAGTCATAGTTCTTCGCCTTTAATTTATCAATGATTATTTTATTATTTGTATAACTAGAAATCAAAATGCCATCGTGTTCAATACCCTCTATTGCTTCAACTGGAATAATCTTTTTTGAAACAATAGTCTTCTCATGTTTATCAACATCATCATCAATTACACAAATGACATTTAAAGGGAAATCATGGCTTAATGCAATTGTTTGAAGTAATATTTCAGCCACTTCACCTGCACCGTATAACAATATGTTTTTATAACCTTTGATTATAATTTGATTTAAAAAATCTATAATATTTTTCTTTGCCTTATTATAAACCCCTAAAGACGAGTTCAAATAACCTATATTCAATACCTTTTTCTTTTCAATACCTTTCTTAGTTAAATAATAGTACACAGTCTTTGTTGACTGATAATTTTTTTTAATTAATCCTTCTTTTTCATACTCATTTAAGTAGCTATTAATCATCGAAACTGCAACCCCAACTTCTTTACTCAATTCTCTTTGAGTAATATCCTTATTTTTATCAATCGAATCTAAAATAAGAAATTTTCGATATAGAATTGTAGGTTTAAAGAAATGATTTTCATTCATATTATTCACCATCTATATATTGACTTTATTCAAAATATTAAATATTTGACTAAAAGAATCTATTTCGAAATTTTCTTTTATGCCCTTATAGTATTCAATATTATTATAATAACCTAATCTATTGATCCTTAATGTTATAACAGGATATATAGAACTAATATAAAAATCTTTTTTTGGATTATCTCCTATGTACATCATTTCAGAATAATCAATATTTAATCTTTTTGACATTAACTCATAAGGAACTGGGCTAGGTTTCCAAAAATCTCTTCCTAACTCATCAGTTATTATTATTGCGTCAAAAATATCTCTTATGTTTAATGAGTCAATTTTATTTTTTTGAGTCTCTAAATACCCATCTGTGATAATACCTAATTTATAGTTTTGCTCTTTTAGTTTTTTTATTACCGGAAGAACATCTTTGTATAAAGAAATTCTTGGTTTGTGATTTCTGTAAACATCCACCAACTCTTTAACACTTATATCAGCACCTAAACCTAATTTCTCATTCATTCTATTGAAAACCTTATCGGAACTTATTTTATGTAAAACTTGAAGTGTTTCCAGTAAATATTCAGTGGTATATGTTCTAGTTTTACTTGATACATATTTTGAAACAGCTAAAAACCCACTTTCAACAAATTCTTTTTCAGATATTAGAGTATCATCAAGATCAAATATTATTGCTTTTATCATTTTGAATTATCCCATCTTTCAAACATATCGATCTATCATATCTCAAAAAAACTAGGTCTTCCTCATAATCATCATTGTATGTTAGCTTTTCATTCATCAGAAGTTTGTATAAGTTTATACAAGAATTCGCTCCACTTTGGATGCTCATAGGTGCCCCTCCACCAAACCTTGGGTTTATCTCAATAAATTTAATGCCTTCTTTAGTGACCATTAATTGTACTGTTATATGCCCTATAGGTTTTAAAGTTTTCATTAGTTGCATAACTTCATCAATGACAGTTTTATTCTTAATAATTTTTCCTTTAGAGATTTCTCCGCCTCTAACTGCCATCCTCAACCTTGGAACAATTGTAATCACATTTGAATTGAAATCTAAGAAAACATCTACAGTATATTCATCTCCTTTGATGAACTCTTGAATCATTGGATTCTTTATAATCTGGGAATAGTTATTTAATTCATCAATACTATTCACTTTAAAAGCATTTATACTGGAACTTCCATCTACAGGTTTTATAAAAACTGGGAAAACAATAATTTGAGAATCTTTATTATATAATGTCGGAACTTTAAATCCATTTTTTTCAAGATAATATTGGGTTTTTATTTTATCTCTGCAGATAGAGATAACATCTTCACTTGATATTAAAACTTTAGCACCTGAATTTTTATAGATATAATCCTGATTTTTTGACAATAATAGTAAATCAGTATCGATTGTTGGAACAATAAGTTTGATTTGTTCTTTTTTACTAATTTCGATTATCTTATCTATGTATTCTGGGTTGTCAATTCTTGGAAGTGTAACTTTTTTATCAGCAAAATATAAAGCTGGAGCTGTTTCAGAACAATCTGCAGCTATCACTTTAGAATTAATTTTTAAATCCATAGATGCTTTTTTAAATAGATTTACAAGTTCAACTCTTCTACCTGCGCTTAATATTAAAATATTATAGTCACTCATACTCTACTCCCATTCTATATTTTTGTTCAATAACTGAATAATTCTATTTTATATGATGACGCTGCAAATTACAAGGGTAAATCCAAATTTTTGTTATTTTTTAGAACAAAACTTTTAGAATCTTTTGACATGTTTTTAAAAATGAGTATAAGTGTACTTCAAACCTCTGCTATGCAAACCATTATAATCTTCATTATTAGGAAAATGGAGGGAATAAAAATGAATGAGTAAGATTCCTTTTGAAATACTGAGATATTCCTATATCTGAAGACGAATAATTCTTGTCTTAAGATTAATACTGATGTCAGTATTCTGCTAAAAAAATGGCAAACAAAAAAAGCCGTACCATTTTACAGGTACGGCCATTACTTTAAAGTATTTACTTATTCGTTATTAGTATTTATAAAGGTTACTTTTTCTCCTATAATCCTCAATATGTTGTTATCGATGTTGAGTGATGCTTTGACTCCGATTGTGGAACCTTCAGAAAGGTACTCCATGACACTATCTATCAATCCTTCATTTAGAGTTACCGGAATCAAATCAGTATCCTTGCCATTTGGCCTTTTAATATCGATTGAAACAATTCCTGCGAACTTATCGAGTTTGTTCACTCTACCTACTAAAATTACTTGGTTTAACATACTTTTCCTCCTTGATTTTGTTATGACACATATTACCTAAATCAAGTTCTTATAGCAAGTATTACTATCCTTTATTGCTTAACTTATCAGCAATTATTTTTTCTGCTTCAGATAATGTTTCTTTTCCCTGCATCTTATTGGTAAAAGAAATGTAATCATCAATGATTGTTTCAATCTTTGATTGGTTAGTTTCAACAAACTCTACTGCTTTTTCTGTTGAACCAGTAACATTACTTACCCACTCACTTAAACGTGATATAACAGCAAGTTTTTTATCATCACCTGCAAGATATGATTCACCTTTATCTTTTGCAAGTTTATTTTTCTCTTCCACTATCATAATGAACTCTTTGATAGTTTTTTGAACGCTTTCGTCAAAAACCACTTCTTTTGCTTTGTTGACAAGCTCATATACGTTTTCTGCAGTGTTTTTAAGGTCTTGCTTTACCTCTTTGATCACTTCATGTAGAGATTGTTCCTTACCCATTTTCGATGTCACATATAGTGCTAGCAGTAATAGTGATATTATCAGTAATACGATTTCAAGTGTTGTCATTTTCTTTTCCTCCTAAGTGTTTATAGATATTGACATGCGAATCTTCTAATCTAGATACCCGATGCTCTAGAACATTGACATCCTTTTTTAATGTTTTGATGTCTTGTGAATGTAATTCAAGCAGGTTAATCATTTTTATATTTTGTTTTTCAATTCTTTGTAAATTAACCATGATTTCATCATTATTTGATTTATTGTTTTTATCTTGTCTGTTAAATTGTTTGATTGTGGTTAGAATGACTACTACCATAGTCACAATCCAATAAATTAAGTTTTCCATTCTAAATAAATGTAAAAGATTATCCCAGTCCATTTTGTATCATCTCGTTTCGATAATTTTCAAGGTAGTCCAGTTGATCTTTTATCTCCTCTACGTAATTTTGTGCAATTTCGTTATCCCAGTTATTCTTAAAATCCATCATTTTAGTAAACCAGGGTTCTTCAACAACAAGTTCATACTTTCCGGTTTTCTCGTAATGATCAACCATACCTCTTATCCTAAATACATGATAATGGGATTTGAAATTTGTATTCACATCAAAACGCATACGACCGTATTCAAGTTCAGCAGCGATATGATTTAACATAAACTCTTTATCATCATAAACCAGTAGTTGATCGAGTGTTTCCTGGAATAATGGATTGATATAGATAAGTGTTCTTTCAATACTCATGACATTGTCAGCTGCAGCTCTATGATATGCAATAATGGATTCATCAAATTGCTGTCTTTGAATAAATCGATCTTTAGCAAAAACAAATAGATCATACTCTCCTAGTGTTATATGTAAGTTTCCTCTAAATCCATCAAGCACAACCGTGACATCTTTATCACTTGAATTATTATCTAATCCATATGCAATTGATCCACCGTAATAAATAAGGAGTATCTCCGTATTAGGAAACACTCCTTCAATCATGTTATATAAATCACTCAATTGGTTCTACCTCCTCTAAAGGCTCAGGAAGTGGTGGTTCAAAGACATCAAAATCATCAATGGCATCTTCAAAACCAACAACATTTTGTTTTAACCACTCATACCCTTGAACGATAGGATTAACATCCAAAAATGAAGTGAAATCTTCAAATGGAATTGAGATATCTAATTCTTCTATTGGGTCATTTTTATTTACTCTTGCTTCTTTAGATAAATAAGACGCAACACAAATTGTTATCTTCTTACTTGAATAACTGATATTGAAAGCTGTAATTCGATGATAGGATGCCCCTATCCCAAATTTCGTGTTTAATTCTTTTATAATTGCCATACTACTCCCTACTTTCTTTTCATTCTATAAATCGTCACTGCGATGCTATCAGGAGACCCAATTGACATTCCAGGATTAATATAGAGCGCTCCGAGTGATCCATAGACTGAATGTGCAAAATCCACCATTTTGATTGATGCATCTCCTTGTCCAGATAACGTAGTGACTTCTTTCCCATACGCTACCCATTGTTGTATATCAGTTAAAGACGAACGGAATGTTGGTGATATTTCAAAATCGATCACCTTTGTGATTCCACTTGTGATTGTTGTTCCAGACACAAAACTATCTTCAATATATTGAGCAGTCGTATTCTTAGATGATCTAACATCATGGACCGTATCTTCTGTGTTCACATGATGGCTTATATAAGATCCATATAATGTCGCTTGCGCAGAGGTGCGGTAATAAATATATGTATCTGATGTATCAATTGATGGACCATAGGTTGATGCAATCACATGAATTTTGTAAATATAATCCGGATCAAATGGATATACCAAACTATGATAATAACTATATCCTTCGTAACTATAAACCTTTTCAAGTTCTCCGCCTATCTTAATAACTGATGATACTCCTCTGGCATACAAAGCTTCGTTACTATAATCAAACGCTAGCTCACCAAGATAGGACATATTAGATGTTGTCGGTGTTGTAGTTCCTCGTTTGACTCTAATGATTGCCATTAATAAGTACCACCATCAATGATCGATGCTGGTTGTAATACCTTGCTTGTATCTATACCTAGTTTGTATGTTATTTTTGTTGGCGTATATCCTGTATCAACGTATGGGTAATAGATAAGTCCATCAATAATAACTGAGTTTGCATAAGCCGTTTCTGTAGAAGCTAGTGCGATTCCAGTTGTATCAGAAATCTCAGCTATTTTCACATTGTCAAGAATTGTTCTTTGTTCTGTTGTTAGATGCAGATTTGATGCAACATGTGTGTTATATGTCGTGGATGCAACTCCGCCTAAACCTGCTAATGAAATTGTTACTACTCCAGTTGAACCATTGACACTTGTTACTGCATCTGTTGGTGTTAAGAGTTCTTGCCAGTTTGCGAGGGTTGAGTAAGGTGATGCCTTTAGTATAAAGGTTTTATTTAAATCCGTTCTAACTGCAACGTCACCTTCTTGTGCGTTGGATAATGCAAGCATAGCAGTTTGACTTGCGACAACATAAGTGTTCGTCATTGCAATCTTAGGAACGACACTATCTGCTAGTTTTCCACTTGCATCTAATATTGGAACATTTCCACTACCTGTTCCTGTGTTTTTGGTTGAAGCAGTTCCAAGATTTAGTGCAGTGATCTTCGTATCAATTTGAGTATCTACTTTTGCAACTCCAGGAATCTTAAGATAATCTGCTTCAGCGAGTGGTACAGATACACTTGCGACTTTATCAGCTTTTGCAATGTATAAATGTTCACCAGTAAAATCAACTTGAGGTTCTCCAGCTTTTACGGTTCCTGTTGTACCAATAAGTGGACCAGTACCTGCAGTAGTTCTTCTTTTAATTTGAATTGTAGCCATTTAATTTCCTCCTATTTTTTCATAAATATACTTGTAATATTGTGGGTAGTATTTCCAGTTGTTAATGTGACAATTCCATTCTCATAAACAACACTTAATGAGTAGTCACCTGATGCATATCTGTATGAAACTGATGTATTAGATCCAACGAATAAGAACATCTGCTCTCCAGGAAATGTAACGACTGCATGATTGTTAATTGTTACATAGAGAATTGATTGCCTTAATTCATCTGAACTTGTTCCAGAAAAGCGATATGTCCCAGCATTCACTAATGTTAATGATTTTCTAACCGGTAAATAGTGGTTGAACACTTGATTATCTAAATCATCTACTCTTGTTCTATCATTACTGATTAGTTTTCTTGAATAACTTGTCAATGCAACTGATGTTGTTGTTTTTGAGTATGCACATAAAACAAGTTCATATATGCCATCTGTGACTAAAAGGTTATTAATTATCAATGAAGGATAACTACCTGTTTGTTCTTTCAAATATAAACTCACTGAATTATTTGTGGTATTCACTCCTAAAATCACATATCCAAACTTACTGGAATCTGGTGTGACACCAATTGTTGTTTGATTTTCAATATAGATGATGCGTCCATAGACTGAAACGTAACCATCACTCAGTGTGATTGTATTGTTGGCTAACGTATAACTAATCTCACTTTTCAATCCTTTTAAGATGCCTACATCACTAGAAAAGAGAAAATGATACAAATCTGAATCAACTTTTGATGTGACATTTCCACCTTCAAATGTTATTTTTTGTAGTCCCATTAGAACTCACCTCCATCGATATCTGTATTGGTAATTGTGATAGTATTTGTTGAACTACTACCCGTATTTTTACTGAGTAGTTGGATTTTTTCTGTTAGTTTCACTCGATATTCTCCTAATGTAATCAATGCATAATTTAATGAATCCTTGAATGTGATCCCTGTGATCACCGATTCATAGGTTTTTCCTTTATGAATAAATGATATATAATCACCCAGATAGATATTGGTAAAAGGTACAAACACCTTGTTTTTCATGTCGATCGTAAATGTAATATTGTGATCCAGTTTGGATGTTACCATTTCACTTCTTGCTTTAGTCTCTAATGTCTCAAAGTCATTATCGGTATAGATATAACTTTTTGCCATTACACTTGTGTACCTATATTCAGATGTACTATCTTCGGTAATTTCACCAGTCGTAAGCAGACAATATATTTTAATGCTGTGATAAATCTGATTATCACTTCTAGGATAAAAGACAACTTTATTAACAAGTTGACTTGTTGAATCATTGGTCTCCACATTTAAGATAGATGAGAAATCGCTTTTAATCACCATACCTTGATTGACATTCACAATACGAAAAATAATGCCGGTAATTCGTCCTCTAAGATAAGTAACATCCGTACTAAAGCTAATGCCATATCCTTTTGAAACAAGTTCAAATAGCTTTGACATACTAATGATGTTATCCGCATCAAAGCTAAGACTTCCAGACACACTTGTTTCTTTGCTTACAGTCAAATAGGATAGATTCTGTTTTTCATCTGAGTTATTCTTAAAATAATTAGTAATAATTTGATAAAGGTGTTCTACTAAATCACCACTGAAACTAGATGCAGGTATTTCTAAATTGAAAATCTCCCTGAAATCAAGAGATTTAATGTTTGTTGTATAATCATCGTTTAATTCTATGCTTTCTAGTATGCCTATATATGAATAGATATCATTTTTAAATACCACAATATCGCCTATCGTGCAGTTGATATTCGTTTTATTGACTTTGAATGTAGAACGTTTGATTAAAACCATATCTAAAGCAAGTTCATACTGATTAGTGACATATGCATTGTCTTTATACTGCAGTGTACTTCGATCAAGAAATAATAGTTTCATAGACTATATGCCTAAATAACCTTCAAGAATGGTTACTCTGCAGATGGACTCTGTAGCAACACCTGGTTTGAATTCAATCTCATAATTACCATGATCTAAGAATATGAAATTATCTTCTTCAAAATCTTGAAGTCCATAAATGTCAGTAACTACTCCTAATTCATCCATGACCATTTCTTGTTTACTAGGAATAGAGTTTATGGTAATCGTTATATCTTCTGCAGTTAAATATAAACGTAATGTTGATACCACCTCTCCATTTTTCTTGATTAAAACTTCTGGATCAATGACACTTCCCATCATCTCAATCACTAAAGGAGCATCATTTAAGCCTTCATTTTTAATAAAGAGTTTTCCTTCATAGGAACTTGAATAATAGTATGGATATGTATATGGATAGACTTTACCGCCTGATGAACCGTTGGCGATGATTTCATAGGTTTTTTCTTTTAACCATAGCGATAATTTCTTAAATATAATATTACTTTGAATGGTACTTGCCACTAGCTCTGCTTTTGATAAACTTGCTACATCAACATAACAGTATGCCTTAAACGCATCATTTTGGTAATGTAATTTATATGCTTCGTTACTTTTGCTAATAAAATCAACAAATGCTTTATATCCTTGATATCCTCTTAAAAATATTAATGTTTCTGATATTTCAGATAAAGGGATATTGTACTCTGAGCGAGAATAAAAACGGCTATACTCTAAGTACTTCATATCCAAAGAAAAACCAAGACCACTCACTTGAGAGATAATGGTCTGGTTTTTATGATTGAAATAGTAAATATCACCGTATTCGTTTTCTAAATAAAATTGTCTGATCAAATCACACTACCTCCTAATGCCTTGTTAATTGAGTCAATATCAAAGGTTGGTGATGTTGTATTGATTGTGATGTTGTTTGTATTACTTGATGATGAGCTTGAGTTCGAGTTATTTACTGTGCTAGATCCTTTCAAGTTAAATGTATCGGATAAGAAGCCTCCAATACCTCCAAAGAATCCACTGACTTTATTTGCAGCATTTGATGCAAAATCACTAATACCATCGGTTACTTTATTAGCAATATCAGATATGCCATCAGTTACACTTGAAAAAGTATCTTTTACTTTGCCTCCAAAGTCACCTATCTTTTTAGGTAGTTCACCAATCCATTCAAATATCTTCTGAATGAATTCTACAATTTTTTGAACGATATTGAGTACCGGTTCAAGTACAAACATCAATATTTTAATTGCTGGAACTAAGATTGCATTTAACACTTCACCAACAACTGTAATAAGTGGTGCTAAAGCTTCTAATATGCCAGCAAACATACCAATTTGCATAATCAAGGGCATAAGTATGATATCTAAGATAGGAACAAGTAAATCAATCAGCATTACTACTAAATTGATGATTACATCTAATATAGGCTGTAATGCTGTCATCAGACTATCTACAATTAAGAGTATGGGTGGTAAGAGCTGCATGAATGTTTCCATCAGCCTACCAAGTAGTGCTCTAAATTCCTCGCTTTGAAATAACGCCATCGCTAAAATCGCGATTAGCGCGCCTATACCAAGCGTGGCAAAGTTTATACCTGCACCAGCAAAAAGCCCCGCAGAACCGACACCTTTAAGCGTCATGGCCACAATATTGAGTAGTGGTCCAACTTTACCAACAATTGCTAAAACAGGACCGATAGCAGCAACTAATCCAATGAGCGTTGCGACCATCTTCTTAGTATCTGAATCTAGATTGTTCCATCTAAAAACCCAGTCTTTTACAACTGGGATCATTTCATCTCTTACTTTTATGATTAATGCTTGCAGGATTGGCATCATGGTTGTCGCGATATCTACACCTAAGCTAGATAAGGCTTGTTTTGTTCTATCGAGTGCATCAGTAAACTCGCCTGCTTGAGCAGCTTGCTCATTAGTCACTATGCCAAGATCTCTTGCTTCTTGTCTTAAGTCTCTAATAGTAGAAATCTCACTGGAAAGAATAGGTATGAGTTCTGTTCCAATTTTCTCTCCAAAGAATTCATTGGCAACACCAACTCTTAAGGCTTCATCTTCTACCTTACTTAATGCTTCACTAATAATTTCAAATGCCTCATCAGCATTCTTACCTTTTAAATCGTCGACTGATAATCCAATCAAGTCTAAACTATCAGCTACTTTATCAGCGTTTCCAGTTGCAATATCACCTAAGATACCATTGATTTTAATAAATGCCTTATTAAGACTCTCAGTTGATGTTCCCATGATCGTAGCAACATGATTCCATTCCTGGAATGCTTCTGCAGTTAAACCTATCTTTTGTGCGGTATCTCCAATCGAATCAGCAGAATATGCCGCTTTGACTGAAAAGGCCGTTAAAGCAGAAACGGCTCCTAAAATAGGAACCGTTAAAGATTTTGTGAGCGTTGATCCAAGTTTACCAATCTTGTCAAATTTAGCATTGCTTAACTCTCTAATTTTATCATTGGTTTTACCAAGTTCATTGTTTAGTTTAGATAACTCTGCTTCAGTATATTGAACATTGCGCTTTAGCTTATTAAATTCTTCTTGACTCATATCACCAATTTGTACAGCCTTTTTTGCTTTAGTAAGTTCTTGATTCTGTGTTTCTAGTTTTTTCTTTGTTTGATTTAAGACATCATTTAGTTTACCTTGTTTTGATTTCCAAAGGTCTAGGTTAGATGAATCATAACGAAGATTCGTATTAATGGCTTTAAGGTCTTTGTTTTGTTCTTTTAAATCTTTCTTAATGCCATTGAGCTCATTTTCTAGATCTTTACCATCAAGCGTTAACTTTATGTTTAATCCTTTGACTGTTTCTGCCATTAAAACTCACCTCCATCTATTAGTACAACCAACATCTAAAATACAAAAAGCACATGAAATCATGTGCTTTAGGACTTCTATAAGAAGATTCTTAAGATTTCTCAAATTAATGAGATTACACTGCATATACTTCCTGCAGTATAAATGAAATTTTTAAATTTCTTCATCTATAAATCACCTCCGCTACTCTTAGTAGCCATTAGAAGTGTTTTTATTTTATCATATCTCTTAGGTATCTACAATAAGTACCTATCAATATCACTTTGTGTTGCTCTTTTATTTGATTGTTTGCCATTATTTACATTCATTTCAAGCTCTACAATATCGAAGTAAGTTGCTAGATCAAAGTTTTTTGTGCCTTCAATAGAAATATTTAAATGAGCGAGATTGAATATAATGTTTGCTGTTATGTTTACATCATCATTTTTTTGTGGGTTGCTTGGGTGTGGGTCTTTTCTGAAATGTACCTAGCATTTCACCTATCGCATTCGTCAGATTTTCTAATTCATCTTGATTGCTTAATAAAGAAAAATCCAATGACATTAAAAAGTCATTGTAAGATTGTTTGCTGAAAGGTCTGTTTAACACATAGATGATTCGAAAGATGGTATCAATTACTGTTGATAGATCATCTTCCTTTTTTATGCTTGATTTTTCTATTTTTTTTATATCGCTGAACAATTCTGTAGAAAATACGTTACGATAATCAATGATCGTAAATAGTGACGAATGAAGGCGATAATCTTTATCGCCTAGTTTAAGTGTTCTTTCCATGTTCTCTCCTTAAATGAATGTTGGTAATCCTGGTGTAGTCGTAAGAAAAGATGGATAGTTTGTATCCCCTACGCCTGCAATAACTCTGAGAATCAAATTATTTCCGGATTCAATTGGTCTAGCTGTAATGTTTAGTGTGATTGAGTTTGCCTCAATGGAATCCGCTTTAGATTTACTTGCATCACCTGATGGCGTCGCTGTACATAAAAAATACCAAATGCGTCTAGCTTTGATATCACCTTGAATTTCATATCCTAAAGCAAATGTCTTTGTTTCACTATTTACTACCTCTACTAGGTTTCCATTAACATCTTCTAATACACCAAAGATGTCCTTTTTAAATACATCATCGATTTCTGTAAATTTTAGTGTGACTGTTGTACCTGAATTTGATACCAAGGTCGCGATGACTTTATCATCAGCATACACTTGTGTGCTACCACCGATTGCTTCAGTCGTAATCTCTTGTGCTCCTTCTAAGCGTTTAGGTGGTGCAAATGTCCAACTACCATCTTCTGCTTGTGTAGCGAGCGCATAGTGAACGTTTGTTAAACCAAATGTAACTTTATTGCTCATTTAAAAAACCTCCTGTTTGATTTCATATACTCTGTTGACTGAACTGTCTTCATTGACAAATTCAGATAATAATTCAAATTCATATCCCATAAAATATAGGGACGCTTCTAATTGTTCCTCTAAACCTAAATTCTTCTTTTCAGTAATTAAACTAACTTGAAAGGTTGCTACTTTCGCAACCACTCGATCATCAGCATAGACTATCGCTCGATTACTTAATTCTTGATAGATGATGTAATTTCGATCTTCTTCTAATCCATCTCTGGTTCCATAAGATACCTTACCAGGTAAAACAGAATTCAAAGTATCAAATAAAGCTTCTAATTTTTCCTGCACTAAACATCACCTTTTTCAATAATTCTTTTAATATCTTCTAACATTTTAGGAGTTAGCAAATCATAGGCTGGCCGCATAAATGGTCTTGGTCCTACATATTTTCCACTGCGATGTGTAAACCCAAATTCAAGTAAGTGTGTCAGTTTCCCTTTTTTATTAGAAAAGATAAAGATTGTCTTATTGATTCCGCTACCTTGAGGTTCAGCAATAAAAGAATCAGCAAATGGTTTTGAACCACCACTTCTTGGCGCGTGCGTTTTAATGTACTTCACAATTTCCTGTGCTGTTTCATCCAGTCGTTTTTCGAGCTTCACAATAATTTCTTGTGCATAGTCATCTACCATACTAGATATAGCAGCACCTAAATCATCAAGCGTAACCAATGACATCACTCTTTCTGATTTTCGTTTTATTCAAATAGAGTTCAATAAACTGTCCTATCTGATAGGTTCGTTCAATCTTGTATATGACATCAGAAATATCTGCATATTTACTGTTGTCATATAAGAAACTTTGAATCTTGAGTGCAATATCAATCTTGATGTTTGATCGCTTACTCTCATAATATTCATTTGATGTAATACTAAAATTGATACCTATCACTTCTTTTGAATGTTGAAGTTGATAGGTTGAAGATCCAATAGAATTTTGAACCAAATCCATGGTTAGCAATTTTAATCTGATATTTGGTGAATTAGGATACATTTTCTTGTGCTCCCTTTGTTAATGCAATTTGACCGACCAACATATCAAATGTCTTTGGTAGTTCTTTTGCACTTCCATCATTTTTGAAGCCAAAAAATGTCTTCACATAAATAATAATCACCGTGCTAACCATTGGATTCGATTCGTCATTAATATAAGAAGGATCAATCCCACAACTTATCAGATATGCTTTGCAGCTACTAATGTGAGTTGATAACTCATCGTCAGCATATGATTCTGACAGGGGGATGAGTAGTGCTTTTTTAACAATGTCTAATATCGCCATGAGATCAATCCTTTCTTACCCTATTTAACTATCTACTGTTATTAGATAACAGCTTTCTTTTTGATACGTAGGAATCCGTTATAGCCCACTACGTTACCACCCGTGAATACTGATGCTTTGTAGCTGATGATTCCATCTTTAAATTTGTAATCTGTTGATTTGCCAATTTCAACTGATGAGAACACAGGCACTTCATAGTTCTTAAGTGCACCATAGGCAATAACATATTCACCAGCTGCAGTATTGCTGTCAGAGACCGCTTTACAATGTGAGTTGATGATATAAGGAATCCCATCGATTGTTTTGCTCACATAATCGATGGTATGAACTTTGCGACCTTCTTGAGTCTTAAGTCCTGCAAATGCGCGTAAGTCATTCTTATTTAAGATAAGAACTGCACCACCTTCGATTTCTTCATCTCCACCATAGGCAAAGACGATGTCATCAAGTGTTTGATCAGTGATCGCTTCAATTTCAAGTGCTGCTTTATCTGCAAGTGCAACGGCTGCATCACTAAAGATTCCAGTGAATGTATTGGTTGTTCCTGCACCACGTAAGATTTGTTCACTGATTTTCTTTTTGAGTGAAATATTGATATTACGTAATACTTCTGCTTGGTAAGGAATAGAAGGCAGTTTTTCTAACTCTTCAGTAATTTCTGTATAAGCAGTAATCTTTACTTTAGAAATCGTTAAATATCCAAATGCAGGTTCAGTTTCACTATAAGGTTGTCCTTCAAGTGTCGTTCCAGCAATGCCATTGCTTTTAACAAATGATTTTTTGTAAGTTTCTCCACCATTTAGATTGATCACATTGACGCGATCCACAAGCGTTGATACTTGAGCAAATGGAATAGGTGCTAATCCAGAAGCTGTGTGTTCGGTTAATAAAATCTCTTCACTTGATACTTGGATAACACGATTTTCACGTAAACTAGCCCCACGCTGTTCTAGTTTCTCTTTATCGATTTTATTTCTGTTATCGATTACAATCGGTTTTATTTCTGTTTTAGTTGCGATTGCCATTTTCTTATCAATCACACCACGTTCTTCTTGAAGCACAGTTGTTTCAGTTTCTAGTGTTTCAAGTTTGGTAATCTCTGTTTCGTTATCAACAAGACCTCTGATTTCAGTCAGTCTTGATTCGATTTCTTTTCTTCTTAATTCTAAATTCATCGTTATTCTCCTTTTTAAATTCGTGTTTTAATTTTAATACGTTTTTTAATAATAATTGATTTTTTTTCTTGCTCTTCTAACTCCATAGCCTTTAGTTCTAATTCCATAGATTCTAAAGAACGAGCATATATACTAGTTGCATCATATGCCGGTGTATCCACAACCGACACATCATACAAGCGTTCTATCTTTGTAATAGTCCTTTTTGGTATTCTACCTTCACGATTCCATACTTGTTCATCAACAGTAAAAGCAAAACTCATTTTATCTAGCAATCCACTTCTGACCATCTTGTAGATGTCTTGGTTCGTATTGGTATCGAGTAATTCAGCACGAACTTTTAAACCAATATTATCTACGGTTAGCGATAAGGATTGGTTCTTGGTTCTGGCAATAATTAAAAAGGAGTCCATATGATTGTATTTCATAGGAACATCCTTCATTTTAGTATCACTTAGTGCTCTAGAATCAATTTGTTCTATGAAGCCATATTCTTCATCACCTATCAGAGTTTCGTTATTAAAGACTAGTGCATAACCTTCCAAGATCATTTTGTCATCTTCCTCATGAAGGGTAACATCTGCGAGCCTAGTTTCCTTGATCATCATTTCTGACCTCTACTTTCTTTGATTTGGTGACTGGTTGTTTATCAGTCTTTTGATATTCATATTCAAGCTCAGAGTCCTTATAGAATAAAGACTCTAGCTTTTCCTTTTTACAATAATCATCAATGATAATTGTCTTTTGTTTTTGTGTCTCCAAGACGACCTTAAGTGCATCTTCAGATATCTTTCCATTAACTGTTATTTTCATCTTTAGATTCCTCCGTTCCTACTTGATATTGATTTGCTTTATCGGCATCGACAAAGTTTAATGATTGAAGTCGTTTGTTTCCACCTTCAATAGGTTCTAATCCTAGCAAAGCTCTTGATTCATTGAGTGACATGATTCCTAAACTCATCAATTTTTCAATAGCAGTTACTTTAGTATTCCATGATGCATATTGAAGTCTTTCACTAAAGAAGATGATTTCTTCTCCACGTTCTATTTGATTATCTGTAAGTAATCCTAAAGAAAAAGCCTCGCTTAATTGAATAGCAAGAGGCTCAATGGTTGATTCGTAAAATGAGTTGAATTCTTCTTCTGTATATTTGCTTGTAAATATTGGAACAGATACTCCAAAGTAATCTAAGATCTTTGACTGTAAAAATTCAAGTGTTTCCTTTTCGATAAGCTTTGGATCCACGTTCAAAGGAATATATTCTGATTTAAGATCTATTGGAATAATAGAACTTCCTTTGACATTCATTGATTCAGATAATGCAGCATCAAATAATTCTCGTTGTTTCTTCTTATCTACTTCTGATAACATCCCATTCATCTTGATGATTCCACGGATCTGCATAGATGACTTAATCGCATTATCTATTCCTTGGAGTAAACTATCGTTGATTGAGATTGTTTTAAGGATCGCTTCATGATCACCCGATGATCCTGTTCCACCAAAGATATCATTTTGTCCATAATGTCTTCGCAAGTGGATTATATTATCATATGGCAAAGTATACGACTCTCCATTATCAAACAGAAACTTAATGAAATAAGCATCCGATGTGTCAACAATCATCTCAACTGTCACTGGCCTTAATGGATAGACACCTTTAAGCCCTCCAGTTTGTTTATCAAATTTAGGATAGATAAATGCATTATCATTCAGTAGCAACAACGTAATTGTTTTATAGATAAAATCATAAGGAGTCATAATTTCATTCGGTTTATATTTCAAAAGAAAAGACAGTCGACCTTTCTTCTCGGTTACTGTCTTATCGTTTTCAGTTTTTATAAATCTTGGTTTTAGTTTTGCGCACTGGCTAGCCACTCGATCAATACATATCTTAACCACATCACTATTTGATATATTGTTTCCAAATGGTGTATAAAATGTATTAAGATTACTTATTAACTGGAGTGCATCGAATGATCCGGTTTTGCTTTTTCGTTTAAATATCGCCATATAATCACCACATTCTATATTATCTTGACCCTATCAATTTATTTATTCTGTCTTTAACTAAAAAATCTATATCCAGATACTCGTTTAGTGTATGCTTAAAACCAAATATCTCTAAAAGTTCAATATAATATTTTACAGTATCTTGAACTAATGGTATTAGGTCGTTAGCCAAATCAATGGAATCATCTTTTAATTTTGGTTTTTCTGTAATTGGAACTGTTACAATATGTGCGTTTAGTTTATTTCTAAATTTTCTGACATGTTCCAAAATCTTATTATATTTACCTAGAATATTTTTATTAAATTCAATACGTGTTTTTTTAACTCCATCAGCTAACTCTGGCTTATAATTATTATCAAGTATTAGTCTGAATAATTTTTGAATGTTCAATGAGGATTTCCCTGAATTATCTAACAATAATTTGTAGAGGGTAATATGCAGATGTTCAAAATAAATCTGTGAATGGTATACTGCATAATTCTCTGTTTTTGATGAATATCTATTCAAAATATTTTGAATCAAAAACCCGATAGTTGCTTCTGCCAACATACTAATTTGATATGTAAATACATTTTTTAGAAAATTATCAATATCTTGATTTGTAATCTTAACCTCAGTATTCAAATTTGATTTATTCTTCATATTTATACCTACCTTTAACATTCTTAAGTAAATTATAACATATTCTCATAATCAATTTTATATCTGTTTAAAACAACATATGCAATTATTAATGCAACTGTTCCATCAATACGCTTGTATTTTGAATTTAGCTTTGATGGTTGAATGTTACCATTCAAGTCTACTTTGGCTTGAGTGTTTGCAAGACACCATTTTAAAATGGGATTATTGTTATAAATTACAAGGCTGTTTTTGAGATCTGCTTCAAGTTGCTTCATTGGTTCAGAGAGAGAATAGATTCCTTGTCTTACTTTTTCCATATTGAATCCTAGGTCTTCCATTTCTTTTATCCAGTACTGTGAATTCCAAGGATCAAATCCAACCCATAAAGGTCTGATACCATATGTCTGTATTATCTTCATGAACCATTGAGTAACTAAACTAAAATCATTTTGGCTTCCCTCTGTTAAAGTAACCAGTCCCCTTTTTACCCAAATATCATAAGGAACATTATCTTCAGTTATTCTTTTTTGCAAAACTTCACTTGGCATAAAGAAATGTGCTAACACGAACTTCTTATTGCTGTCTTTTTTCTGAATTACAAGAATTGCTGCGGTAAGATCTGTTGTTGAAGATAAATCAACACCACCAATTGCATAGCTATCTCTTAGATCATCGATATTATAGGTTTCATCATTGTTCAAATCATCAAAATTTAACCAAGAACCAGAATCTGCTTGTTTAATATTATAGTCTTTACAAAGCATTGTTACTCTAGTTGATAAGTCATGTTTTGATTTATTCATTACATCTTCTAGGTAGCTATTTAACTTTACAACTCCTATACTAGGATTTGATTTCTGCCATGTCTTTTTATCCTCGTATATCTCGTTTACTGAGTCTTGCGTATAAAGCCAGGGAAGAACTCTTTCATCTTGTATCTCACCTTTAAGCATCTTACGACTATAATCAAGTTTACTATCTAAAAAACCACCGACTGTTGTCCCTTCGGTGGTTATGATAAATATTAGAGGTTCTTTCTTTGTAGATTGCGATTGTTTGATCGCATCATAGACTTTTGAATCTGTCATTTCATGAACTTCATCAATACATCCCACTTCGATGTTATATCCATCTTTATTTCTAGATTGAGCTGATAATTTCTTGATCTTGTTTTTCGTTTTTGGAGAATAGATGTAAAAGATGTTTTTCTTGCTTCTTGTTTCCTTTGATAATGATGGAGATTGCTCTCGCATATTATTAATTTCTTCAAAAAGAATGTTTGCTTGTTCTGTTGTATTAGAAGCACAGATAATGTCTACTCCACCTCTTGAAAGAAAGAACTCAGCAATATCTAATCCGGCAACAAAGGTGGTCTTACCATTCTTTCTAGCGATCAACAATATAACTTCATTAAATCTTCTAAGTCCAGTATCAGCCATTTTGAATCCATATGCAGTTTGAATAATTGCTTTTTCCCATAACTCAAGAATAAATGGCATCCCATTAAATGGTGATTTTGTATGCTTGCAAAATGTCTCAATGAAGCTTATTCTTAAATCTCCTGGTTTCATATCAAATATGTATTTAGGGTTATCAAGATCTTTTACTAAATCATCAAGCTGTTTTTTGAGTTCTTCACCAACAAGAATATCCCCATTCTCTATTTCTTGATAATATTCAACTAGATAGTTCATTCACTAGCTCTCTTAAGAAATTCATCAAATGCATCTTCTCCATCATCTACTTGTGTTCCTAGAATAGTATTTAAGGTTTTGATTACGGTTCCATAAGAATTCACAAGTTTTGTATAATACTTGGCAGCTTCAGTTTGTCGTTGAGAACCTTTAGTTGATATTTGAACTGCTCCAAACTTTCTAATTTGTTCTTGAAGTTTATCAAGTTCCACTTTCATGAATGCAGCTTGATATATCAAATTATCTACTAGTTCTTTCTTTGATTCATCAACCAAAGAAAAAAGCGACTTAAGTCGCTTATATTCAATATTAAGTTCCATTTATTTGTTTATTTTCACTAATTATATTAATTTTTTCTTCTAAATATGAAATGAATTTTTTCATTGAGTATACCAAAATATTTGATTTTACTTTAGATACACCTTCAGATAAATTCTTCTTTAATTTAACTAGATTATCAATATCGTTCTGAAAAAATTCATTCAAATTTGAAAAGCTATACACAAACTTAAATGCTTGATAGACATTTGATAAATCTTCTGCTGTACCAGCAATAATTAGATTTGCTAACTGATCAACATCAATTAGTGAGACGAAATTTTTTTCAGTCGTAAATTTCCATTTTTTTTCTTCATCTCTCAAATTACCAAGAAATTCAGCAGACCATTTGACGTTCTTGAAGAAAGAATTAATAGATTGATCTGTAATACTCAAATTATGATTTTCAACCTCCTCGTGTAATATATCTAGATTTCTACTCATCTCTTCTTTATTTTCTGGCCAATATGAAATATGCAAATTTACTCCAAAATCTTGTGCAACCTTTTCTTTGTATTTATTTATATTAGAAATCATAAGTTTGATGATTTCACCTATATCAATTTTAGTTTCATTGAATATATCATTATATAAATATATATAAGACAATAGAGTCGGATAACTTTGAATGTTTAAAGTGTTGTTTTTTAACATTTCTAGTATTTCTCTTAGTGAACTCTCAATATATTCATCTTCCTTATCTAACCAATATGTTTGTAATTGTTTTAGGCTATTTTCTATCTCATTTCTGAACTCGGAAATCAAACTATCAAAATCAAAAAGTTGCAATGCAAACACTTCATAATCTAATTCTAACGTATTTAGATATTCTCTAATAATCTCATTTATACTATTTACTACTGATTGAGGAACATTTTCATTGGTACTATTAAATACTCTATAAGGATTTTCATTCAATTTATCAACTGGGTTTTTCAATTCGAGTGAACAATAAAATGTATTTTCAACAATAATGTCAATCAAATCATCAAAATTCTTTAAGTCAAGTTCAGATATAGTATCATAGAGTTGATTAAAAGCATGCTTTGAAAAAATGAAGGTTCTTAAATTGCTACAATTTCTTTCAGTGTAAATTCTTTCAATGAAATCTATATTTCTTTTAATAATATCATTTCCAGCAAGTACATAAAACAACTCTTTGATCGGAGGTGCAAATTCAAAAGTATATCCAATTAGTTTCTCTTTGATTTTATCGTACTTTTCATATGTAGAAAATAAATACTCAATTTTCTTTGAAATAGTATTTAAGTTTGTCGTAATTAAACCAGCATCAAATATTTCTTTAACTTCAGATTCTTTAAATAAAATTGAACGATATTTATCTTTCTCCTCATCATCAATAATTGGCAGCTTTAAATCCTTAACTACTTCTACCTTTTCTACGAAATTATCAACAAAAAATCTTTTTTTAATTTCATCTTCATTCCCTACAACAATCGTTTTAATGCCATATTCTTCAACAAAATTATTTATACAACCCATAAGTTCAATAGTATCAATTCTTGAACGTTCCAAATCATCAAATATAAGTATGATTTTTTGTAAGGTTATGTATTTCCAATAATCCTCAATTTTAGGCATAGTTATGTAAACTTTAGATAGTAACATTGGAATTAAATTTTTAGCGGTTGCAATGGCAGTATCTTTTGCATATTCAGTAGCAATACTCTTAGATTTAAATGGGAATCTGTTCCTGTTTTTATTAATTCTATTTTCAGCAATCAATTTTGAATATATTTGTTTCGCTATTTCATCGACATTTACTACTCCATAAAGAGAAATATAGATTACCTTGTGATCATATTGTGTACTCATATGGCTAGTTAATACATTTTTGACAAAATAAGATTTACCACTACCCCATTTTCCGTTAATAAAAAACGCATTGTTCAAATCTTTATCTTGCATATAAAAATCTATAGATTTCAACACATTATCATAGTATTTCATAATTTTTCCTTCCATTTCCGGATTTTCAAAAATACTGCCTTGCGAATATTAATTGTCCCCTAGCGCGGTACCCTTTGATATAATTTTTGATGAAGATGGGGGGATTACAATTCCATTAAATAGTCATAAAGCGACATCCCTTTGTTATTTAGGTCACTTGCAAGAACTGCATTGTCATACTTTTCTAATCTCCCAAAAAGACTTCCCTTATCAAATAAATCCTCTATATCTTCTTCAATGATGGAAAGATTTAAATTACCATCATTCGTTATTGGGTACCTGAACTGGTCTGAGTTCAAATCTTGCTCATGAATTTTTTCGAGCACCCCTTTTATATTTTTTAGTTCATCTACATCTGATAATTCCTCAGTCGAACCAGCACCAGCTTTCAGCTCATCTAAAATTGAAATAACTTTGTTCCACAAGCCAATAATAGAGTGCGTTTTCTTTCTAAATATTTTAAATGATTCTTCATTCATAATGTAAAAGATAATATCTTTGAGTACTAATTCAATTGATAATCTTTCAAAATACAATCTTTGAATATAGTAATCATCATACTCCATTAAGAACTCAGCAGCTTGATTAAAACCATTCATTTGATATCTAAAACTTTTAGATAGACCACCTGTCCCAATTGTAGAAAAAGTACTATATTTTACCTGGGTTTCAGATACAAAATAAACTGGTTTAGAATTCCCTTTAAATTTAGGTTTATTGTCATTGATTATCAAGTCAAACAAAGAGTTCGCAATCTCAAAAGAGTTATAAAGTTTATTTAGATCAATCCATATTTGATTCTCAAAATTATAATCACCGTATAATCCAAATGGATATCTAAAATAGTCTGAAAACGGATCAATCTTGTTAATATAGTCAATCAGTTTATCAAATTCATCGATGTCGACTTTACTGCAGACTATAATATGTTTCGACTCTGCAAATAAACTAAGTAAATTATGTTTATTTGTTTTCAACATTGCTAAAACATCTTCTTTTTCACTACACTCATCAATTAGGACATGTTTTAATATTAATTCTAAACTATGTCTGAAAGAATACAAACATGGAAATATCAATTGATCTAAGTGCTTTGGTGTTGGTTCATTAATCATTTTTTCAAACAACATTTTTGACGTCTTAAAGAACTTAACACCCATTTTCATAAACTCATTTGACACATTATTCTTCCACACATTAAATTCATAATCACTCATATTATCACAACCTTTTTTATAATTATACCAAAAATGAATTATAAAAACGAGGCTTATTTACGAATCATATCACCATTTGAATCAAATTCTATTGTTGGACTAAATCTCTTATGTTCTTTGTTATGACAATCCTTACATAAAAATTCTAAGTTTTCTTGATTAATACTAATAGAAGCATCTCTGACATTATCAATTGTTAATCGTTTCTTATGATGAACTTCTTCACCTAGTTTACCACAGCGTTCACATAGTCCGTTGGCTTCACGAATCTTGATTTCTCTTGCTACTGCCCAGACACTTGACTTGTAAAAATTGTGGATTACCTTAGGTTTTCGCATATAGTTCTCTCAATTGATTAATCTTATCATCTACGTGTTCCCAGCGAACTGGAAGATCTTCTCTACCGAAGTGTCCATAAGCAGCTAACTCTTTGAACTTGACTTTATCCAATTCAAGTTCTTTTCTTATATTTTCAGGTTTAAAGTTAAAAACATAATTAACTAATGATGTGATTTCTTCATCATCTGTAACGCCAGTATCAAATGTATTGACAAGTACACTAACTGGCTTTGCTACTCCTATTACATATCCTAAGCTAACTTCGCAATGTGTGGCCAAACCTGCCCCTACAACGGC
Organism: Mariniplasma anaerobium; assembly: GCF_016865445.1. Lineage (GTDB taxonomy): Bacteria > Bacillota_I > Bacilli_A > Acholeplasmatales > Acholeplasmataceae > Mariniplasma > Mariniplasma anaerobium. The sequence continues at coordinate 1,088,044 of NZ_AP024412.1, forward strand.
TTTTGCAACGTATCTGGCATAATAAGCCGCACTGCGATCAACCTTGCTTACGTCCTTGCCAGAGAAAGCGCCTCCACCATGTCTTGCATAGCCACCATAAGTGTCAACAATAATTTTTCTACCAGTTAATCCTGAATCAGCATATGGTCCACCTATTACAAACTCTCCAGTAGGATTTATGAGAATATCTGCTTCAACTAATGTATCAAAATCAAAAATTTTAGTTAATACTTCATTGATTATGATATCTTCAATAAACTCTCTATCAAGACCTGGTTTTGTTTGTGCAGATACAACAATGGTTTGTACTTTGATTGGTTTTCCATCTTCATAACCTACAGACACCTGGCATTTACCATCAGGACCAAAGATGTGAGAGTATTTTTCTTTTCGAATCTTGTCTACTTCTTTTGATATTTGATGTGCGTACATGATTGGTAGTGGCATGAATTCTTGTGTTTCATTACAAGCATAACCAAACATGATCCCTTGATCACCTGCACCTTGTTCTTTGCTGTCGCTTGAATCAACACCAAGTGCAATATTTGGCGACTGCTTACTTATCTTTTCTAATACAACAAACTTCTCATCATAACCAATCTGTTTTATTGTATCTTTTGCTATTTGAGAATAATTGACAATCGCAGTAGTTGTTACTTCACCGAATACAAAAATCAAATCATCTTTGATTGCTGTTTCAACAGCTACTCTTGCATTCTTATCTTGTTCTAATATTGCATCTAAAATTGCATCACTGATTTGATCACATACTTTATCAGGATGTCCGCTAAATACTGATTCGCTTGTTACTATTTGCATATCTTCACTCTCCTTTTTATATAACGAAAAAAGGAGCCTTAGCTCCTAATTGATGTTTTTGGCAAATATGCTGTGTACCTTGCGTAATGATATCCTTCGCTTTCAACAAGGATTCCAAAGTCATGCTGTTCTGATGTCACCAAGATGCAATGGAATGTTCCATCTTTATCGCAATACATTAATTCAATGTTTTCTTTAATGAAATCATAAACGTCTAATGGATTCTTGATGAAGGTTTCAAATAAGTCCGGTTCAATCAATACTTCTTTTTCAATCACAAACTCATCTTGTGGAATGAGTTCATAGTTCACTGCTTTTCTAATAAAGTTTGCTTTCATTGTGTAATCTCCCATGCTGTATAAACTGATCTATAAGTACAATCCCATGTATCAAGAATCACTCCATCGATGCAAGCTGTAATGTGTCCAGCCATTTTTAAGATGTAAGTTCCCTTTGGATGTAGTTCTGTAAAATCAGATCCTTTAATTCTTGGTTCACCTTTTACTGCTTTGAATATCAGTCTTGGATTACTCTCTAAATACTTATACAAAAACAGTGTGTCTTTGTATCCGGAAAATCCTAGCTCGCGTTTCTTTTGATTTAATTCTCTTCGACATTCTAAGTAATCTTTATTGGTTGCTGTTGCGATTGCTCTAACAACACAATCTCCTGTTTTGATTCCTTTTGGATGTGCATTAAACTCTTTGAACATTCTTTTAGTCTCCTTTAGTATAATTTTGTTACTCTATATATCACTCTAAAGGCACTAAATAGCAAGTTATATTTTCACTATAGTAACAAATTCTCAAACAATTCATAATGGCTCAATGGAGACCTTTTTCCGTTTCGGATTAAATAGCAATCTTCTATCGATTCACTATGTCTGATATATCTTTTGACGATGACATCAACAAATCTTTCATCGAGTTCCATTAAGCAGCTTTTACGATCAAGTTGATCAGCTGCGATTAATGTTGAACCAGAACCACCAAATAGATCTAGAATTGTTTCATGTCTTCTGCTGGAGTTTGCGATTGCTTTTCCAACAAGCTCTAAAGGTTTCATTGTGGGATGTTCTTCACTCTTCCTAGGTTTGTTATAGTTCCAAATTGTGTCTTGAGTTCTATCATCAACAAAGAAATGAGCTGCACCTTCTCTCCAGCCATAAAGAATAGGTTCATGTCTCCAATGATAGTCTTGTCTTCCGAGTACTAATGCATTCTTTTCCCATATTATTTGTTGTGCGTACTTAAAACCCGCTTCAAGATACGATAATAAAAAATTCTTGAGTTCTGTTGCCGCATGACAAACATAGATTGCTCCACCTGGTTTTAAATTATCATACATATTTTTATATGCATTGTATAAAAAAAGATAGAAGTTATTATCTCCCATCTTATCGTTTTTGATTTTACCAGCAGTTCCTTCATAGTCAACGTTGTAAGGTGGATCTGTAAAGACCATATCCATCGTTTGGTTATCTACTAACTTATTTACATCTTCGCTTTTTGTTGAATCTCCACACATGACTCTATGATTCCCAAGGATATAAACATCCCCTAGTTCGCTGAATGGAACTTCTGGAATCTCATCTTCTATATCGAAATCATCATCAGAAGCATTATCTGGAAGTAATTCTTCTAATTCCTCAAATCCAAACTGAAGCATATCCATATTAATAAAGGAAAGCTCCTCTTCCAGTTTTGAAAAATCCCAAGTTGCAAGTTCAGCTGTTTTATTATCCGCTAAGCGAAAAGCTTTGATTTGTGCCTCATTTAAATCATCTGCGATTATGCATGGCACTTCTTCTAAGCCAAGTGACACAGAAGCTTTTAAGCGTGTGTGTCCGGCTATAATGACATTATCACTTGTAATGACAATCGGAACTTTAAAACCAAACTCCTTAATTGAGTTAGCTACTGCTTTTATTGCTTCATCATTATTTCTTGGATTGTTTTCGTACTCTTGGAGTAATGAGACTTTCTTCATCACGATATTCATTCATCCAAACCTCCTCGCCATTTTCTATGCGCTTAGCCATAAGTTCTATTTCTACTTTCTTTTCGTTATACTCAATGCCAAACTTTGTAATGAGTAAATATTTAATTGCTGATATATCTGGTAGTGATTGTTTCTTGAACTTTGTAATTCGTTTTTTAGTTCCCGTTTTTGTTTCCTCAATCACAGTTTGTGTTTCTTCATATTCAAAACCTATTGCTCGTTGATAAATAGCGTCAATAAGATTTTGTTTTAATTCTTCATCGCCAAATTGAAAAGCGTCATCTAATCTTTGATGCACTTTTCTCAATTTGATAATCGTTTTTTCAGAAACACCTAAGTATTCAGCAACTTGTCTTTGAGTAGCTCTTTTTGACGTCATTTCTGAGATTGCTTTTAATTTCGTCTCTAGATGTCCAGATTCTTTCCAGCGCTCATATGTATCAAGCATTTTTCCTTTCACTTCAAATCACTCCAACTGTTTATAAACTAAAATAATCCACAGTTGAAATACTACAAGTATCTCTGCAAAAACAAAAAAAGAACTCATTTCAATGAATTCTTCTTGTTTCTAGGCTGGTCTCATAGCCAGTATTCCATATGTTTACACTTTTCTTATTATAATACTATCACACCCTTGACAGTTTCACAATTTGTCATCCCTGCTCAATCTTGCCTTTTTTTAGGAAGAACGATTTGTGCTAGTGCTTTTACATGCCATCGCCTTACTGTCGCTGATGAGTAGACCAGGTTTTTTGCAATTTCACTCCAGCTTAACCAATCGATATACCGATAGATCAGAAGCATTTTTAATTTCGAATCTTCGAGTTGATCAATCACACAAATGATCTCTCCTTTAATGTTTGGAAGCTTTCTTTTCATTTGTGTAATCAGTTGTTCGTTTTCCAATGTTTTTTGTATCCATTTTTCAAATGGTGCCTTTAAGCTTTTTGTACCATCTACACGTATCTGATCAAAGCTTATTCCAGGAATCGAGTTTGCTAACCGTATGAATTCCTCTGTTTCTTCTTGCATCAGTTTAATCTTTTGTTTTGTGTAGTAGTATCTGCTCAGGTAATCTCTTACTTGCATCTCTATTCCTCCTTGATTTTACTTAACACATTAATTTTTATAATCATTCTACAAAGCAAGTAAAAACTGTAATTGTTTACCAGTATAAATCCAAGTTTCTATGGATATCTGTTTTAACTCACTTTTTATAGGGTGGTGTTATACATTTCATGAAATCCTTGTTTCCTCATAAAAATGCTTGTTCAATACCATGCACTAAGGCATATGTTTTCGCATGGTCATTACTATGAAATATCTCTCATATCACTGACATTCACATCTATTAGTGACACCACATTTTTAAGAATTAAGTAGTGATTTAAATAGATCTTCTAATGATGTGTTACTATGTTGTTTTGTTAAGATTTCTAAATTATTGGTTATTGACGTTTCAAAAAATTTATAACGATCATCAATCTTCGTATTTGATCTTGATGCATAATTGCACAAGTACCTGACTGCCCTATATAACAAATCCCCATCATAACTATGTAATAGGTCTTCAAAGAGTTCATTGTATTTATAGATGTCTAAGGAGTACTCATTAATATAGCGGTATTCGATCAAACAACTTGTTAGGTAATGTTTTTTAGGCGCATGTTCATTGATGTCTTTAATCCTTCGCTCTTGTATCTTTTGTTTCTTTGGTTTCTTCTGTTGGTCTTTTTTTACTTCTTCAATGATTTCATTGGGAGTTTCTGGTTCATCTATTAACCAATACTTCGATAAATCTTGATTTTTACGACTTCTTGTCGCTACTAGGAACCTCTTTTGGATGCCTTTGGAAGTAATGATGTTTTGATTTAATAGATCCTTATCAATCAAATCAATGTAAGCTAAATATAAAATGATTTCTTGGAGTTTATTTTTTCCATTGATGTATTTCCCACCAATACCATTAAGAAGAATATAAGAGAGATCTGTTGTGGATGCTTCAAGGTAATAGCCATTCATAAAAACATTAGTGAGCACAAGTAAATAAGACATAAACCCGAGCGGTCCATACCGATGCATCAGTTTAATGATTTTTGCATCACTAAAGATATTGACATCTAAATTGAAGAAATCTAATCCAAGACTACTTTTTGACATAACGTGGATACTCCACTTCTGATAACTGTTTTAAGAAATCATCAATTTGTTTTTTTGAGAAACGCCATTTATTAGCAATTTTGACTCCATTAAGTTTACCTATACTAATGTAGGTGTAAATTGTTCTTGGTGTGACACGTAAACTAATAGCAACCTCATTAATTGTATAATGAGTGATATCTTCTTTTGTCATTTGTTTTCCTCCTCCTCTTCATCAAATAGATAATTATTGATACGAAACTCTGAATCATCGTTGATGCGGTTGATGTTATGCGCATAAATCAAAGTCGTTTCGATATTCTTGTGTCTTAATAGTTGTTGAGTGGATTCTAGTGTTCCACCCGCTTGTAGATTTAAATAAGCAGTTGTATGTCTTAACGAATGCGGTGTATGTTTTGCATTATAGATACCAGCTTCTTTCATCAAAATCGTAATAAACCTTCTTAATGTATTTGATGATAACTGCTGGCAACTAGATGTTTCTCCATGAGTAACAAACAAATACCTGGAATTATCTCTTCTACGGTTTAGATAATCATTTAACGCATCGGTTACTTCTGCAGATAACTTTACAAAGGTATCTGCACCATCTTTTCCTTTACCGTGGACATATAGAATCGAATACTTAAAGAGCTTCGATAGGTCTGCTTTTGTTGCTCTTACAACTTCGATAGAACGAACACCTGTAATAATCATCAAAAGAATAATTGCATAATTACGATAGCCTCTTATATCGGTTTTACTTTGTTTAGCAACTTCTATCAGTTTAAGGGCTTGTTCTTTATTAAGAGGTTCTTTCTTGTAATTACGATCAATCTTTGCGCCTTTTATTTTCTCTGCAATATTAAACTGATAAACATCCTCAAATTCATACTGTCTTTGATTGACTTTCAACCATTGATAAAAATTTCGGATGACTACGATTTGTTTTTGGATTGTATTGGCTCTTAATCCTTCTTCCCACATTTGTTCTCTGTAATCAATGATGTCAGAACGCTTTGCGTATTGGATGTTATGCCTTTTTAAATAGCGAACATAACGTAGTAGTAAAGCCTTATAGCTATTGACACTATTCTTCTTGATATCTAGGTTTTCACAAAACAGTTCGATCAACGGTTCTAAAGGATGGGCTTTAATCATTCAATTGGTCCTCTAGATATTTTTCTTCTAAATTGTACAAATCTTGTAGATCAATTGATAGTAAGGTCGCAAACTTATACGCAGTCTTTAAGGATAACCTTTGTCCTTTTCTACCGTTTTCAATCATTTCATAATAATTTCTACTCATTTCAATCATCTCAGACACTTGCAACATCGTGTATTGATTCTTTTTTCTGAAGTTATATAGATATTTTCTTTGCATTGAACTGTAGTGAAATGCTTTTATCTTTCCTTTATCCATTTATCTTTTACTTCACTTCCCTTTACTTTATAGATTTTTAGCTTCAAAATTGGCCAATTTTGATAGTTGTAACAAACACAAAAAGTTGATTTTCATCAACTCGTTCTTAGCGATTGGGAATTGTTTACGCCATATCAAACTTATTGTTGATGATATATAAACACCATCAAACACAACCTTGAACACAGTATGTGACATTCCACACACGGGACGTAATTTTGGTGAAAATCGTCTTGGTGAAATATCGAAGTATTTTATAAGTTTGATTGGATTTCTCCAACCTCATAGCACGAGAATGACTCTTTGCATAAGCCAATTCTATCAATACATTTATAATTTTCTTTGAGAAAATATTTATACCAAAATCATGCTACATATGGCAAAGTGAAGTCAACATGGTTTGGACCTATAAATCTTGTAATTTTCATATCTATGCATATGCAATTCATAAGAACAACCTATTCTATTCAATGAGAATTTGTTGCGTGATAAATTTGGTAAATTTAAAATATATACTTTATTTCACTCCATATGTAATGATTTTAAAATTATATAAAAATAATTATTAGCCAAATCATTAACATTTAATGTATAATATTTTTATCTTTGCCAACTATAGGAGGTAAAATAATGAAAAATAAATATCCAAAAATTGGAAGAGTGATGAGAGAAAGAGCTGGGTATACACAAGGTTTCTTAGTTACACTATTGGGTAATAAATATAGTATCTCATCCATCCGAAATTATGAGATTGGTGAGCGAGATGCTCCCGTATCCTATCTGTTAGATTTATCCAATTTATATCGCTGTACATTACCTGATTTGTTTGATGAAGAGAAAACGTATTATATGTATTCAAATATTGATATGCTGAACTACTCATATGTAAATCACGAATCAAAGATTGAAAAACCTATTGTTAAATTTGCCTATAGTTATGAACGAAATATCCATACAGATAAATATGATTACTTATACTATTTACTGACTGCAGATGATTTAACACTAAACCTTCCAATGGGAACAAGGTTGCTTGTTCAAATGAAGGGCAAAGAAATGATTGATGTTAACTACAAAGAAAGAATCTATCTGATCTCTGTTGATAAGGAATCACATCCTGATTACGACTATGAGAAAAACTTCCATATTAATCCACACTTTAAAACAACTGAAACAAAACAATTTTTCACTAAAGCAAAGCTAGTTAAAGACCTACCAAACAAAACCGTCATGTATTATGATGGTAAAATAGTACGCTGTATGAACTATCGAAAATTTAAAAATATGATCGATGGTGTTGTACACAAATATATTTTTGATGAAAATATTGATGAATTTGCATTAATGCCATCTAAGGATGGTTTTATTCTTCAATAAGCTATGATATACTAACGTTGGTGAAAATCGAAAACGGGACATGTTCTCTCTTAATTTAGAGGATATATCTCGTTTTTTTTGTATTTATTGAAATAGGTCCCTTTAGATTGGACTATAGACTTGATAAATAACTTCTTAGAGGTAATATACACAGTAACAAAAGGAGGTTTTCACCAATGAACACATATGTAGAAGTCATTGAACCAAAGATTCAGTATAAAGATGAAAAAACAAATGAAATAAACGTCAAAAGGAAAGTTGCTGCTTACGCTCGTGTATCGACTGATGAAACCGATCAGTTAAACAGTTATCAAGTCCAAATCAAAGAATTCACAGAACGGATTAAAAACAATCCGGAATGGGAATTCGCAGGTATGTTTTCTGATGAAGGCATAACAGGAACTAATATGAAGAAGCGAATTGGCATGCAAAAAATGCTAGATGCTGCAAGAAATGGTGACATTGATATGATTATCACCAAATCAATCTCACGGCTTGCGAGAAACACAGTAGACATGCTTACCGTGATTAAAGAAATGCGAGAAATCAAAGTTGAGATCTACTTTGAAAAAGAAAACATCAGTAGTGCTGATCCAAAGATTGATTTCATCTTAACCATCATGTCTTCGATTGCCCAAGAGGAATCCAGAAACATCAGCGAGAATACCAAATGGGGATTTCGCAAACGCTTTGCACAAGGTCAGTTAATGATGACCACAACCCATTTCTTAGGATACGACAAAGATGATGAAGGTCAATTAATCATTAACCAGGAACAAGCAATAACCGTTAAATACATCTTCAATCAATATTTAAATGGTATGGGTATTAGCAAACTTGCTAGACACTTAACTGAAAAAGGATATAAGAATGGTCGAGGTGTAGTCACTTGGTATTCTGATACTGTAAAAGAGATTTTACGAAATGAGAAATATGCTGGAGATTTAATGCTTCAAAAAACCGTAACAGTTGATTATCTTTCTCATAAAACAATTGCCAATGATGGACATGCAACAAAATACTATATCAAAGATAATCATGATGCCATCATTGACAGAGAAACTTTTGATATCGTGCAAACGATGATTCATGCAAGAGACATCATCTTAGCCAATGATAACAAGGAGCGATTCAAGCATCTCGCCCAAAAACCTATCAAAGGACTTGTCTACTGTAGTAGATGCAAACGCATGTACCGTTCTAAAATGCACAACTCAGGAACGACATTCAAAAAAAGCATGCTGAAATGTCATACCGATAGAAACAATCCGCATAACTGTGATAATCCTTCTATTCATGAGCCGTTAGTAGAACGTGCAACACTCCATCTCATCAAAGAGCTAACCAAGACAGAAGAGATGCAACAATCGCTTTTTGCTTTTATGGAAAAATCACTACAACAAATTAATTCTCATGAACCATTGAAAAAACTCAAAGAAAAAAGTATTGATCTAGCCAATGAACTCAAAAAACACGTTAGAAGTAAAATTCGTTCAGGAATGTCTGATGAGGAATACGACAGAATCTACAGTGAAATCGAAGGTGAACTAGAACAATGTGAAATTGACATCGTAAATCTTAGAAATGAAATCAACCGAGAACTACTAACTAGAAGACGATTATATGCGTTAACGAACTTTATTGAATCCAACTATGAAGATAAACGCATCATCAAGAGCTTCTTTGGAATGATTCTTGTCGATGGCAAAAATCACCTAAAATATATCTTAGATGACACGTTTTCAATTATCGATGATTTACATGAAAAAATAGATATTATTAACAAATGCAAGCCCTTCATAAAGGGCAAATATTATGATGAGACAACAAATAATACAGTAACCTATGAGGTAATTAAATATGAAGGACATTAAAGTTATTGAATCCAATCAATCAAGAGGACATAAACATATTATTAAACGGGTCGCAGCGTATGCTCGAGTATCCACCAAACAAGAAATGCAAGAATCATCTTTAGATCTTCAAGTTAGGCACTATGCTAAAGAAATCATTTTCAACCCAGATTATATTTTTGCTGGGATTTATTATGACCATGGAAAAAGTGGCACCTCAATGATCAAACGAGATGGTTTACAAGCGTTATTAAAAAAAGCATATGCTGGACATATTGATCTTGTGTTAGTTAAATCGTTATCACGCTTTGCGAGAAATACGATTGATGCGTTAAACGTTATCAGAGAAACAAGAAAACTAGGCGTTGAGTTCTTCTTTGAAAAAGAAAACCTATATTCATCAGACAGTACCATTGATATGATTCTTACCATGATGGCAGGGCTTGCTGAAGCAGAGTCTCAACAAATATCATCGAATATACGCTGGGGACACAGAAGTCGTGCAAAAAATGGAAAAGTTCATATATACCCTACATTTGGATATGACATCACCAAAGATAGAAAATTCGTTATTAATGAAGCTCAAGCAAAAGCTGTTCGAAGTATCTATCAAATGTATCTTGAAGGTAAAAAAATAAATGAGATCCTTATTTACTTACAAGACCAGGGTTTTAAAACAAGTAAGGATAAGGGATTCGATAATTATCAACAAATACGAAATATCTTATGCAATGAAAAATACATTGGTAAAGTAACCTATGGTAAAAGCTTTACTAAAATCGATGGACGAGAAAAAAAGGTTGTTATCAACAATGGAGAACAACCTAAATACATCATCAATAATCACCATGAACCGATCATTGATATAGAAACCTATAATAAAGTCCAATCAATGTTTAAACAGCAAAGAGAAAAAAGGGCAAAGACTCAAAAAGCAGACTACAGTAATTATGAAAAGTTCGCATATTCTGTTCGACACGAAGCTTACTTGCAACGCAAACAAAAAGGGGTTGTAGATGATGAAGGTAGTGAACCTACACCTTATTTCTGTAAATCGCAGGTCCCTGGTTTTTATGCTAAACACGCATCAAAGGTCCTCTTCCGTACTTTAAACGCACTGTCGCGAAAATTTGGCCGTATGGAAGCATTATTTGACGCCCAGGTTGATGACATACTCTCTAAACAGAAACTGTCAAAGAAACTAAGTAAACAAGAAAAAGTACTTGAAGATTATATGAGACAATATTACAAGTTAGAACGAAAAGCTACAAAAGATAAAAAGGATCGAATGATGCTTTATGAGCTAGAAACGCTTATCATTCAGGAAAGTATGAATTATACGGCATTAGAAGATGAATACAACTCCATTGAAGAACACTTTAGTCATGCACAAAACATAAAAAAACATATCAACGAACTGAAATATCCAACTGAAGCTTTAACGCCAGAGAATGTGAATGACATCTTTGAAGGGTTCCTTATTGAAGATTATGATAGATACATTGCATTCATTAATATATCTAATAAAGAACTCACTCCGGAATCAATGAAAAATGCAGTAACGAATCCGCCACTGCATACAGGTGCTTTTCAAACCACAGGTGCTTATAAATCCGCTGGACAATATGATGTAGAAATAAAGTGGAGCATCATTCTAATGTAAACATAAGAAATAAAAGTTGCTATGACAAACAACAAAAAAACTCATATCTAAGCTAAAGGGTAGGAATTTCCTACCCTTTTTGCTGCATTTAACTAAAAATACATCCTTGATTTCATAACGTTTCATAGCCATGACTATGCAACCGACAGTCCAAACTAATGGGTCACCGTGGTAATTATATGAGTAATTTTCCATATTAAGATCTTTTATCTTTTGATACTTAATGGATATGGTTTATTTTTATATGCACATACGGATCAGACATTGGAATATTCCTTTTTTATCGCATATATTGCTACATCATAATCAATATCGCCTCGTGCATAAAGTGAAATAATTTTATTAAACTTTTTAGGAAATGTTTTCCCACCAGTTAAGTTTAACGCTTCTGCTAGATCTTTTGTCTTATTATGTATATTGTTTTTAGGTATTTTAACTTCAAAAGGTATCCCTTTTTTTAATCTAATCTGATTTAAATATAAATCAATTGCTGTAGACATGTTAATGCCTAATGAATCTAGAATTTCATCGACTTCTTCTTTGGTTTTTTCTTCAACACTCACATTGATATGTGCATTTTTATTCATGATATCATGTGTATATTGGAACACATTTGTGTTACATAAACAATGATAGCATTTCACTTTTTACATTTAAAATTTCAAAAAATTATACCACTATAGTTTCCAATAACTTTTGTGTATACACTAATTCTCTAAATATTTTCAAGATGCAATACAATATTTTCAATGCAATTTTACTATTTTATTATATTTTGTGAAATTACACGGTTAATCTATTACAAAAGAAATGAAAAATGCAGTAGCAAATCAGCCACTGCATTCTTTCACTTGCTATACCGATGGTAAAATCAATATCACAAAAGCATTTCTAAATATTCTTTCATTTTTACAACCGGTTGATGAACTTCTTTCCAATGATTTGTTCCAACAAAAGCATTATTTAAACTATTTGCGATATCAGGTTGAAACAATTGATTATAAAGTCTGTCTTCACAAATCCACCATGAATAATACCTAATTCAAATGTATCTGAACTATATGTATTTTCTAATAACTTTAATTCTTATCTCTACCCAAAAACACCATATTGCACCTCCACATCTAACAAAACATTACTGAATTATGTTTCACTGAAGCATGTTTCACTATTATTTCATCATGTTGTTTAAGATTTGTGAACCCCCATAACAATAATACCTGTCCTTGAAGTCTTTTACTTGTTTATATTTTTCTTTCAATATATTTGATTTCTTGATCTGTAAGTGCTTTTTTCTCTTCGTAACAGCGCTTATAGATTTGTGGAATCACTTGCAACCTTTCATTCATTTCATCTTTTTCAAACAATGAAAAATTAAAATCTTCGATGCCTAACCAATCTCTATATTCTTGAAATGATTTGGATTTCTTACTCTTAAATGCTTTGATGATATCATTTAATCTCCAAACACCACCACAGTCTTCAATTATACCAAAACCTTCTCCTTCTAATACAATTGGTGACATATTTGAATCATCTGTATCAAATATATCCTTAAGTTTAATGTCAATAAACCAATCATCCCCGAAATCATACCATAATTCCATTCTTTCACCAATCTCAGAAATTGCATATTTCAATGATTCTTTAGTGACATTAAATATGATATCATTTTCTCTTTTAGAAAAGTCATCAATCATATCGAGTAGTTCATATCGATATCTTATCTTAGGAAGTTCAGGATGTTCCTTCAGAAATGCTTTTTCATCAAATGCATCTCCTGATACTTTTTTATTTTTCTCTACTTGCATTTTTCCTACAGGAACATTGACTTTGAATAGATGACTTGCTTGCATCTCAAACAAAGGAAGCAGTATATATACAAACTCTGCAACCGTCATTCTTTGACGCACTTGAATAGTCCTCCAAATTTTAGGACTGGAATCTCTTAACTCTACGTAAAACTGATATATCTTTGCCATAATATCACAACTCCTTATAAGTAGTAACAATTTCTTCTTCATCAGAAATACTTGTTTCCATAAAATGCTTTACATGCATATAGACATTTGTATATTCAGAAGTTTTTATCCTCCAACACCCTGAAGATCTTATTCAATGTTCTTTTTGAATTCGTTTTCTTTTCATGCAATATGTTATGCAATAATTCAACTGCATTGTCATTCTTTCTGCAAACAAGTTTGAGAACATCTAATAATTCTTTCTGAGATTTAGCTTCTAGCATTAAGTGGTCTTTTTCAGACAACATAATCATTCTCTTTTCCCCGCTTCGATGATTACTTCTTTACCGTCTTTATCGATATAATCTATGTTATTCTCAACACACCACATCTTTGTGATTCCTAATTGATACTGATCCTTAAATTTATAAAATGATTCTAATAAATGATATCTAGGCAGCAAATCTTTGACTTTTCGATATTTTTTAGATCCATGAAATTGTTCTACAAACATATCTCGCACATTTGGATTTGCGATTGTCTCAAAAAACTCAAGAAACATGTCTTTAGCAAACGGTTCTACACGAATCAACAACAAATCATCATTATTATCCTCGTAATCATCCATTGCATAATCATCAATTTGAACTATAAGAGTTTGATGTAACTTGTCATAATACAGATTTTGGTCATAAACTGTATCTTGTGCTATATCGATTATTTCACTTAATTCTTTAATCGTTATCAAATTCTCACCTTCTTCACTATTTGCAATACTCTTGTAATGTTATTTTACCATTTAAACCAATTAATATAAAGTTGGAATTAGATTCCTGTTATTTCTATTTTCGTGATTATTAATAATTAATTAACTCTATTTTCGTGATTTTATACCTTTTATTATTTCCATTTTCGTGTATAATATAATTAAAGAGGTAATTTTATGGAACTAAAAAGAAAATTATATAGTACTTTAATCGAATGGAAAAAAGAAAATGGAAAAACCGCCCTATTAATAGAGGGAGCAAGACGTGTTGGTAAAACGACAACAGCTCTTGAATTTGCAAAAAATGAATACAAGTCATATGTACTAATAGATTTCAGTATAGCTTCTAATGAAATGAAATCTTTGTTTACAAAGTATGCTTCTTCTCTTGATGACTTCTTTTTCTTTATATCAACTTTAACAAATACAACTCTACATCATCGAGATACACTCATCATTTTTGATGAAGTCCAATTGTTTCCTAAAGCTAGACAATTAATCAAGCACTTGGTAAAAGATAATCGTTATGATTATATTGAAACTGGATCTTTATTATCGATAAAGCAAAATGTTAAAGACATCCTCATCCCTTCTGAAGAAAGGACTATGATTATGCACCCTCTGGATTTCGAAGAATTTTGCATGGCGACTGGACATATACAACTCTTCTCAATTATAAAAAAACATTTTGTCGATTTAAAACCACTTGGCCCAATTCACTCACAAGTTATGAAACTCTATAGACAATATTTGCTGGTTGGCGGGATGCCTCAAGCAGTACTAGAATTCATTCATTCAAATGATTACACCAAAGTGGATCAAGTAAAAAGAGACATTCTAAGGCTTTATAGAAATGATATCGCTAAATATGCAAAGGGATATGAATCAAAAGTTTTACAAATATTTGATGAAATACCAGCTCAACTTTCAAAACACGAGAAAAAATTTAAGCTAGCATCTATATCTAAAGATGCACGTTTTCGAGAGTATGAAGATGCATTTATGTGGTTAGATGAAGCGATGCTTACAAATGCTTGTTTTAATGCAGATGATCCTCAAGTTGGACTTGCTTTATATAAAGACAGACTTACTTTAAAACTCTACATGGCTGACACAGGTTTGCTCATTAGTCATGCATATGATTCAACAAGTAAAATGCATATAAAAATTGCAGAAAAAATTGTATCAGATCAACTAGAGGCGAACCATGGTATGTTGTTTGAAAATATTGTTGCTCAAGCTCTTAGAGTCAACAACAAGAAGTTGTATTTTTATTCTAGAATCGATCAAGAAAACAGTCAAAACACAATGGAAATCGACTTCTTAATTAATGACCCTTATAACCCAAGTAAAATAGCTCCAATAGAAGTAAAATCAAGTAAGCGTTACAAAACATCCTCTTTAAATAAATTTAAATCTAAATTTAAATCTCGAATTGGTCAAAGTTTTTTGTTGCATACAAAAGATTTAGCAATTAAAGATAACATCTACTATTTACCTATATATATGGTTAGCTTTCTTTAATACAAAAACATATTAAAACAAACTCAAGTTTTCAACTAACTTGAGTTTTTCTATAGTTATTCATCTTTGAATACCCGAAATACTGCCAGTCTAAAACCAGCATACCTTCTACTTTTGTATATACTAATTCTTTAAATATTATCAAGATAGAATTCTATATTAAGAATAATAGAACTAAAGCATTTCTAAATATTCTTTCATTTTTACAACCGGTTGATGAACTTCTTTCCAATGATTTGTTCCAACAAAAGCATTATTTAAACTATTTGCGATGTCAGGTTGAAACAATTGATTATAAAGTCTATCTTCACAAATCCACCATGAATCCTCAACTGCTCTATTTAATTGAGCGACTAGAGTTCTATTTTTTGTTTTGCTATAAGTTACTTCTTTGATTTGATTCACATATTTCATTACAGTCTGCTGATCATATCCTTCAGTACCCATAGCAATTATAATTGCTTTTTGTAACATAAAAATTGGATCTTTAAAATCGCTCTTCTTTACTCCATAGAAAACGATGCAAAACCGAGTTAAATCATTCATTAAGATTAGTAATTTTTTTCGATTGATATTTATGAAATTTGCATGCCAAGCAAATAGATCATTATCAGTATCTTTTTCAATGACTTCAGGTTTTAGAAAATCTAATAACTTCTTTGTACAAGAAATATGCATATGAATTTCCTCATTTCAATATATATAATCAATAAAATAGTCATGAATATCTTACGCTAATCATATATTTAATCTATGCTTCATTAGAAATTGTTTCTTTGATCTCTTTAATAATCATTTGAATTTTTTTAAGTGATAGATTAAACAATTTCGCAATATCAATTAAATCTGTCTCAGTTGGTTTTCCATTTCCTAAAACTGTCATCTCATGTTCAAATTTATGTTTAGTTTGCGTAATATCATAAAATGGCGATAACTTATAGCCACCCTTATTGTCATCATATAAAAACGCTGTATTTTTACCATGATCATCTTTGTTTTCATAAAGCACATTAAAACACATACGTTTATATGCCTCATACAGATCATCTTGATCTATACATATTTTTTGAATAACTTGAAATAAATGTGAATAATCTAGATTTGGTATTTTAGGTGTGGTTTCTAATAAAGCAGATAAACTAATCATATGGATGCGTTTTTTGCCAATTTTATCAAATCGCTTTGCGCCAAAATACCCACTATGATTTTTTGAAGGAAACAATTTACATTGATTTACATTGATTTTAGCTTTTAAAGCCAATAAATTGGCTTGATATTCTAATTTCCCAATGCCTTTTGGATCAATTGAAGAAGAAAATTTGACAATCCAATCTTCTTCATCCATAGTGATATGTACTTTAGGTCTTGCACCACCACTGGCTCCACCAAGTTCATAAATTTCATCAAAATTATTTTTTGTAGCAGAATTTTCAAAAATTTGTTTAATCTCTGTTGCTAAAGTGTCTAAATCAGAATATTTTCCTATATTTTTTTCACTTTGAGTTGGTTCATATGTTAGAGCCCCTAAGCCGTTATCATTGATTAGTGATAATTTTGTTAATGCTGATATTTTATCAAAATTTATGCCTTTTTTAGCAAGCATTCTTCTCATCAATAATTCTCCCCATCCATCAGGTAATGAATCAAAAAAGACACCAAAGAGTCCATTAAAATGTTCTGATTTTGAAATGTATACTTTATCGGTTAAAGGCAGGTGAAAAGGGGATATAGAAAATCCGTTTTCTACCCAATTTTTATCATATTGAAAAGCAATTGTTTGATTTGATAAAGTTTCTAAATACCCAACCACTTTATGATTATACTTAACAACTAATCGTTTAATATCAATGTTCATCTTCTAATATCCTTTACAATTGGATTTTTAAATATTTCATTAAAATCCTCTAAACAATCTAATACAGAACTTATAGCTAACAATGCATGTAGAGAAATATCACCATTGGTTTCAAATCTTCTAATTGAGCCATAACTTACACCTGAGCGCTTACTGAGCTCTTTTTGTGTAATGCCAAACTCCTTTCTTCTTTGTTTTACTCTTTTTACAATGTCATATTTTATAGACTGTACTGTTATGGTAGGGACAAAATCACCTATATCAAATTTATTTTTCATATTACTAATATATTAACACTTTTATATGATTATGTCAATATATTGCTAATATATTAGCATTTTATTCTTAAATATTATCTTCTTTTCTTTGTAACAATTAAATAAATCCTAGAAAACCAGCATTAAAAAAATACCTCAATATAGAGAAGTATTTTTATTTTTTTTTACGTTTTGATTGTATTTATGGATACGTTTATATATGTTCAAGCTAATCGTTTTTGGTCAATATATACTCCCCATATAAAGCATCTTTTTATTTTCTATGCTGTTATCTAATATTGTCTTATTTCATCAGGAATTAATTCAGTTTTTAATACTGCCTTCAACGTAAGAATACACTTCTCATAACTAACTTTTTTATATATAAATCCTAAAGTGACTTCGTTAAAGTCTGATTCAAATACTTGTTTATCAATGATTTCTTGTAATATTTCTTTAGGTTTTGAACCAGGTTTTGATGATGGATTGCGATCGGAAAAGTGTTGTCTATCAGACAAGACTTCATCAGTTATATCTGCAACTACTTTTTTATCTAACAACCCACTGTTCCAAATCATGTGAATATCATAAATATGTCTTGAATACCTTTCATAAGTTCCTTCTAAATGATAGTCACACAAAGCGAACAACTTATCTATAAATGTTCTATCTATTGATTGAATACTCGTTTTAAATGTCTCTAAATTATACTTTTTGATTAAATTCGGCCCTTCTTCTAGATCTAATAGGTGTTTCGTTATATAGTTACTAACATTTTTCTTTATACAAGGGTACGGTTTATAAACTGATATTGTTTCGATTTTAATATGCGGTATCATCTCAGGTGTAGATTCAAATAATCTTTCAAATTCAATTTCATAATGATTAAAATCTCTATCCGATTGAACCTCATCAGGATTTAGAAATTTCATTCCAAGTTTATCAATAGTAGCGATAATATTGTCTTTCAATCTTTTTCTTAAACCTCGACCTGCTTTAGCATTTGGAAAATTAATCGTTAAATCAATATCTTCTGAAAATCTATCAATCACATTATAGCATTTTGATAATGATGTCCCGCCTTTAAATACAATGTCCACATTGTTTTCAAGTTTAGATAACTCTTTTAAGAATAATGATACATAATAATCTTTTTCTATTTGATGATTTTGAAGTCCTGGTGTATTTGATGCAGTAGCAATTATAAGTTCTCTAAAATCCGCTTTATTTGTGTGTAAATGCATGAGTCCCTCCCAATTTGTAAAACTGTATTTGTGCATCCTTTGGATATTCATCTACAATATTTTCAATCTCTTCATTTGATAAGTTTAACTCATTTAGATAATTGCCAATAATCTCTTTTGAATCACTGAGTGAATATTCACTGAATTTCTTAAAATTGATTAATAGATCTAAAACTTGAAGCAGCTTATAATTATGGCTTGTAACTTTAACCCTTGCTTGATTAATAACCACTCTAATGTTTTTCACCATAATTGTTCTTTTCTTCTTTGATACCTTATTAGAATATATAACTAAATCACTAGATGTTTGTGTAGTTAATCTTAATGCATTTGCCATATAAAATCCGCTTCTATATCCAATTATATCGTTATCTTCGTTCTTAATATACTTTCTATTTACAGCGTCTTCTGAATTCAGTACAGCCGTCTTTAAAAGTCTATTTGGATTTGGCAATCCATATACACCATTTTTAGATTTTACCAATTTTTCTTGTTCGTGTAATCTTCTAATTGATTCTCTAATTGTACCCTGATTAACATCAGGAAAAGTATCATATACTTCTTTTAAAAGAAATGGTTCACTAAATTCATATTTTTTTTCAATATGATCATATAATTGATCAATTATTTTCTTCTTTTTCATGATACCTCCTTCACTACAGCATCATTATATCACAAACGTTTTATTTTGTGACATTTTTTCTTATATTAAAAGAATTTTTGTCACATAAGATAGAATTATTTTTCATAGGTTTTATGACAATGTGGACAAATAATTTCACCCTTATGATTGATCTTAGTAATATTTCTAAAATACATCAACGATTCGACTTGCTTCTGATAATACCAGTAATCCTCATCCTTAAAATCAACTTTATGGATCGAATGTGTTTTTAATTGTGAGTTATCTGTATAGAAAAAAGTTTTCTTCGTTTCTTCACATTTACCTTCATGTATTTCAGTCATACATGTATTACATTGATAAAAATCTTTATATTTATCCTTGTGAAGCTTTCCTCCACAGAAAGGACACACTTCTCTTAAGGTATCTGAATAAATCATACCTTTAAGTATGATTTGTTGTATCCGTCTAAATGAATCAATATCTTGCATATTGATATAGACATCATGTCTTTCCAAATAATTTTCATCAAATGGATTTAATACAACCACTTCATTAAGGTCATAAATCTTCTTATAATTATTAAGTGTCTTACTATTATAGACATTAGTTGTTAACATGATTCGATAAGATTTATCTTTTGTGAAATACATCAATATTTCTTTTTTGTTGTTATTAAAGATATCCAATTTCCAATCTTTAAACTCAAAGCTGATATCAAGTGAACTCATATTAATTTTATGTAGTGGATCAACTTCAAAATTAAAATGTCCAGTAGCAAATACAGTTAAGATTCTTACATAAGTCAAATAGTTATTGATCATTAAATCAAAATCAACTTCTTCTTTTTTATCTTCTAGCTTATATTGATTACTTAATAACAGCTTATATGTCTTATACACCATACGATAATCTTTTTGCATCAAAAAGATGTTAGTCTTTTTAAGGGTTAACTTTTTATTTCTATTTTTATTCTTTTTATATATAGGTTTACCTAATCTTGGATTGATTGCTTTGCTGATGAGTGATAATTGATGCAGCATCTCTTTAGACAAGTTAAAATATTGATTAAAATCTCTAATATATCCTGTATGTAATTTTCCTAAAGCAAGGAAATAGTTAACATGATTTCCTTTTTCCAGTAAATTAAATTTCATAGAATTACTAGCATATAATAAATTATTTAATGTACGTCTATTTTTTCTAATCATTAAAAGGATATCATCTATATAGTTACAAAAAATTACATTTTCATAAATGCCATATTCATCTTCATAGATTCTTGTCAGTAGTTTTCTAGGCTTTACACCCCTTCTAGTAATATTAGACACATATTGGCCATGGTTGGCCAAATGCAACAATGTGTTTTGATTAATCACACGTGCATTTTCTACAGGTAATACCTCTTCACTATCTTTTAAAATAATAATTGGTTTATTAAATATTCTCTTGATTGCAGGTGTTGATCTTTTGACATGATGAATCATACTATCTAACTTTTCAAAATCAAAGTCAGGATCAATTGAAAATAAGATCATATCATGAACAACATAGTAATCAAATTCAATATAGGTTACAGTTGGATGCTTTTTTTGAAAATCTTGAACGTTTTCTAGCATTGAAGATAAGCGATTATACTCCTCTATCTTTACTTGATCTGTTTTTTTAGTCATCTTACTCATCATCAAGACGTTTAATAAATTCTGCACAAAGACTCAAATTCAATCTTTCAAATTCCATCTCAAGTTTTTCTTTATCATCAATGGTCTTCACTTCAAGTTTAGCAACCACTTTACTTAATAATATCTTTTCAATCGCTTCTGATTCAACATCTTCATTTGGAAAACACTCTTTATAGATATTAACAAAATCTTCAATTTGTTTTAATATACGATTACCAAACGAAATATTAAAAGGTGCTAGTAATATTTCAATACTCTTTATCAATTCACTATTTTCAGCATCAAAGCTACCATTTTGTTTAGCTGTAACAAATAATTCATTGATAATTTCATAATCATAATATTGTTTAGATATAGGATCTGAAAAACTGCGCACTTTAGGTGCACGTTTTGTAAAGTTCATCGTGTGTGCACGATCATAGACTTTATCAGAGATAACAAATGTAGATTCATCACGATTGGCTGTACCTATAAACCATACATTAGATGGAACTTTAAGTGTATGTCCATCGTTTAATGCAAGATATTCAACTTCTTCATCTTCTTCTTTTCTGTTAAGCTTCAGATTAATCAATTTGATTTCTCTTTGACCTTCTTCATTTTCCATAAGCGATAGAAAATCAGAAAAATAATATTCAATTCTAGATAGATTCATCTCATCTAGAAGGATAAAAGTAAATATTCTTGATTAAGCGCTGCTTTATATAAAGCTAGCGTAAATTTTTTAGGTGTGTATCTCATTGAAAACTCATTATAATAGCCTAACAACTCATTTTTATCTTTCCAAGAAGATTCAACTTCTATGATTTCACAGTTGCCAAATACAGCTTCTGAAAATATCTTTGGTAGACTTGTTTTACCAGTTCCGCTCATTCCTTGTAAAATCGATAATCTAGAAGATCCAAGGCCAGAAACAAAGGTTGCGATATCTTCTGGTGTATAAGATAAATGAAGTCTTGAATTTCTAGCATATTCTACAACGAAATTGACAAGTTCATTAAGACTAGCATCTTTTGTTTTTAATGTTTTACGCTGCTTTAAATCTTCCCTAAATTGTTCTACTTTAGCATCTAGTTCAGTAAATGAAGGACATGGATCAAATGCTTGATCAATTTCTTCATCATATGTTGCATTATTTGATTCTGTATTGTTAGATGCTAATCCATTAGCTTCTAATAGAGTTTCTTCATCTCTATCAAATGCTTTTCGTACAAACATTAAGATTAACACAGCAACAGCTGCAAATAATGCATATATAGCATCAGTACTTATGACATAATCAAAATCAATGCCGTTTGGTAGACTAACTCCATAAAAGTTAACAATATCTAGTATAAGAACTTCATTGATTTCTTTTGCGATTTGGAAATAATATCCTGATATAGAAACAATAAATATAAAGAAAACATTGACTCCTGTTGCAAATTTAACAATCGAGTTAAATCGTTTATATTTTGAAAGATAACTTGTTACTGCTACAACTAGACAAAGTCCCACAGAGATAAGCATAACAACCAGTATAAACGCTATTAAACGATAGCCTGGGTCTAAACTCAAATAGTCTCTTAAAATGTCAAAGCCAGTCAAATCAACGAAATTTGTAAATGAACCAAAAATGATATCAATTTTAACAATTGGTAGCAATAACATCAATACTGTTATCGCTGTCAATAAGATGACATATAATAGTGGTTCTATTTTAGAATATTTTATTTCATGTCTTCCATTTGATAGTTGTTTTTGACTACCATTTTTCCCTATAAGAATAGCATGTGCAAAAACAACGATAATCATCAAGAGCATTGGAATGAATGCTACTGTTTGAACAACGGTATTTAAAGAGATTGTTAAATAAATATCCATTGCTAAACCAGTTAGAAAAAATATGACTGAAGCGCTAAAGGTTGTTGTAATTAATGTCTTTGATTTATTAATGAATTTTTCTTTATCAAAAAAGTAATGTGTAAGTGCATCAGCAAAATACAGTAAAACACTTAAAAAGATTGCAAAATTGACAAGAAAACTTATGATAACTCTAATATTGGTTTCACCTGAAAACATCACGCGTATCATTGTCGCATGATAATTAGGTCCGCTTTGAATTATTGAATATAGTGGAATAAAAAATGTCGTTAAGAATGCAAGAATAGAAACAATATCAATAATTAAAATAATGATTGGAAATTTAGAATCATTGATTTCAATTTCTTTATCATCTTTTTTGTAATCAAGGACTCTTCTTCTAAATATAACTAAAACAAATATACCAATTGTTAAAATGATATTAAAAATAATTAAAATGATCGCAAATATAGATAAATAATGATGTACTGTTTGAAAGATAATTAATGCGATTGAAAATCCAAGGTTATATAAAATTGATAAAAGAATACCCCAATTATTCTTTCTAAATAAACTAAAGCCTGATAAGAGTATTGGGATAATTGATATATAAAATACTAACATCAAGATGAAAGCATAGATAATTATATATCCTCCCGATGATATGTTACTCGCTAGCGAAAGTAAACTTTCGCCTTGATATATTAATTTTAAGTTTAGCGACATAATCCATAAATTTATAAGAAATACAGTCAGTATTAAACTTAAGATTAATATGCTAAAAAACCATGATTTTTTAAACAAGTTCTTCATATAAAATTATCTCCTTTTATATTGTTTCAATCTGCCCTTTTAAAATAATTAAATTAATAAAGAAATCATTTTTATTAGATTTTCTTTAGTATGATTATATCACATGTAAGACATGCATAATATAAATCAAATTTTTAAATCAAAAATATATTTTGATAATTTACTTATTTAGGATGAAAATATAAAAAATGGTCTGCTATCTATGCGTATCCTTAATACCAGATGTTAATATTTTTTTCCAATATATAGATTAATTATTATTTCTAAAAGGTTGTCTTTTAAATAAAAACATCTCCAATACTCATAATGATTACTTATGTCATAGTATAGAAGATGATTATTGTATAATGATTTAGTTTTTTTAATAAAATTAAAATGTATAGTTAAATGTGTGTTATTTTGATATCTATAATCTTATTTAAACATATAAATCTTTAATGATTGCTTTCATATGATTATTTTTTTTAACTAATAAATCAACATTTAGACCTACTAAAAACAATCTAGTTTCTTTTGTTTTCATAATGGCTAATCCTTTGGTGTATTGAATATCATCAATAATATAAGTATAAGTCACTCTACCGCGATCTTTATAAAACCAAATCTTTGTGATTACTCCAGTGACTTCAAGATTCATATCAAAATATGTTTTTAAGTTATGTAGTCTAATAAACATAAGACAAATTGCTAACGCTTCAACAGCCCCAAATATGATTAAACCATTTATATCATTTTTATAAATCAAGTATACAATAAACCCCAATGAAATCACAGAAATGATTGCGCATCCCAGTAATGCATAGTCATGCTTTAAAGCTCTTAATAGTTTAAAGTTTTTTACAGTTTTTATTTCCATTTAGATATTCCCCTTTTGTGATTTTTCAAATATATTATAACATATTGATATTCAATGAATTAAAACTTTTTATTTTATTGTTTTAATACTCGAAATAATACCCATCCTATGTTAAAATTGTTATGGAAGCCCTTTCAAATTCATTTTCAACTAAGAAATACAAGGAGATGCACTTATATGGCATTAAAAATCGTTGAAACATCACTTCGTGACGGTCATCAATCATTAATGGCAACACGAATGACAACTAAAGATATCCTATCCATCGTTCCAGAACTAGATAAAGCAGGATTTCATGCTCTAGAAGTATGGGGTGGTGCTACTTTTGATGCATGCCTTCGTTTTTTAGATGAAGATCCTTGGGAAAGACTTAGAGAGATTAAGAAACTTGCACCTAATACAAAACTTCAAATGTTATTTAGAGGACAAAATATTCTAGGATATCGTCATTATCCTGATGATATCGTTGAAAAATTTGTGCAAAAGTCTATTGAAAATGGCATAGATATCATTCGTATCTTTGATGCATTAAACGATATTAGAAATCTAAAGTCAGCAGTCGATGCGACTAAAAAATATGGAGGCCATTGTCAAATCGCCTTATCTTATACCACTTCTCCTGTTCATACGATAGAATATTATGTAAAACTAGCAAAAGAAGTTGAAGAGATGGGTGCCGATTCCCTATGTATTAAAGATATGGCAGGCATACTTCTACCTGATGATGCATTTAAATTAATTACACAATTAAAGAAAAACACTAAACTACCTATAAATCTTCATGGTCACGCCACTGCTGGCATCATGGAGGCAACCTACCTTAAAGCTATAGAAGCTGGTGTCGATATCATCGACACAGCCTTATCTCCTCTATCAGGTGGGACTTCACAGGTTTCAACCGAATCATTTTGCTACATCTTAAAAGATACTAAATACGATCCTAAATTAAATATTGATTTTTTAAATCAAGCAGCTGCAAAATTAACAGTCATTAAAGATCAAGCTATAAAAGATGGAACACTTAATCCTAAAGCTCTAACAGCTAATCCAAGTATCTTAGAATATCAAGTGCCTGGTGGTATGTTATCTAATCTGATGAGTCAGCTTAGAGAACAAAACCAAATGGATGATTATGAAAAAGTCTTAAAAGAAGTTCCTATCATTAGAAAAGATCTTGGATATCCTCCACTTGTTACACCAATGAGTCAAATGATTGGTACACAAGCATTAATGAATGTGATGACTCAAAATCCTTATAAAATCGTATCTAAAGAGATTAAAGAATATCTTCATGGTCTTTATGGAAAAGCTCCTGCAAAAGTTGATCCAATGCTTTTGACTAAGATTATCGGTGATGACAAAGTCATTACCCATAGACCAGCTGATGATCTAAAACCTGAATTTGAAAACTTAAAGAAAAAATATGGAGATTTTGCAAAATCTGATGAAGATTTATTATCAATTGCTTTATTTGGTAAAGTTGCAATTTCATTTCTAGAAAAGAAATATAAACAAACTCACGAACCTAGAAAAGAAGTTTACGCATTTAGCGTCACCATCGGAGGTGACGCATCATGATTTTATTAAGTACCCTGCAAGAAGGTTTATTTGTATCACTATTTAGTATTGTTATTGTATTTGTTCTTCTTAGTTTGATAGCTCTAGCTATTCAATCTCTAAAATACACTCATAAAAAACCTAAAGTAATGCCTTTAAAAGCTCAAAAATACGTTAAACCTTTTGAATTATCAGATATTAAAGATGAAGATATGATGGTTGCTGCATTAGTTGCTTCCATTGACTATTTTGAAGAAATTAAAGAAGATGTACGTGTTGTCTCTGTTAAAGAGATAAGCCAATCTTGAAAGGACAAAATTCATGAAACTATATAAAATAAACGTCAATGGTAAATCATATGAAGTTGAAGTTGAAAGTATTACTGAACATCAATCAACTATTGAACATAAAGAAGTAACTCCAAAAAATGAATCTACTACAAAGGTTTTAGCCCCTGTGCAAGGTAAAATTACTTTACTCAATGTTAAAGTAGGCAGCATTGTTAAAAAAGGTGATGTCTTAATGGTATTAGAAGCTATGAAATTAGAAAATGATATCTTATGTCCAGTAGATGGATATGTAAGACAACTTTTAATCAAAGAAAACCAGAAAGTAGAACTTAATCAACTTATGTTGATTATTGGGTAAAAGTTATGTGGCAAGCACTCCTTGATTTTTTTGAAAGCACAGGTTTTCGTTTCTTTTTCGAACCTGGTGGTTGGAAATTTCTAATCATGATTCTACTCTCATTAACACTACTATATCTAGCAGTCTTTAAAAAGTTTGAACCCTATCTTTTAATTCCTATTGGTTTTGCGATGTTATTAGTTAACATCCCAGGCACTGATATGTTTGTAGAAACTATTAAAATTGTTGATGGTGTTGAAACCACTAGTTATAGTGGACTTCTAGGTTATCTTTACTATGGTGTTAAACTTGGTATATACCCACCTCTTATCTTCTTAGGAATTGGAGCTACTACTGACTTTGGACCTTTAATTGCCAACCCTAAATCTATGTTATTAGGAGCTGCAGCACAAGTGGGCATCTTCTTAACATTCATTGGCGCAATCATTTTAGGCTTCTCAGGGCCAGAATCAGCCTCTATAGGGATTATTGGTGGTGCAGATGGACCAACCTCCATCTTGCTCGCAAGTCGTCTTGCACCGCATTTAATTGGTGCTATATCATTAGCTGCTTATTCTTATATGGCATTAGTTCCAATGATACAACCTCCAATTATTAAATTATTAACGACTAAAAAAGAGCGTGCCATTAAAATGGAACAATTAAGAGAAGTTAAACAATCAGAAAAAGTCTTCTTCCCTGTTATTGTGAGTGTCATTTGTATGACCTTTATTCCATCAAGTGCACCTATTATTGGGATGCTTATGTTAGGTAATTTAATTAAAGAATCACAAGTCGTTCCTAATCTAACTAAAACTGCTGGTGAATCTTTGCTTTATATCATTACTATTCTTCTTGGATTATCTATTGGTGCAACCACCATGGCTACTCAATTTTTAGAAGTACAAACCTTATTGATTATCACGCTGGGATTATTTGCATTTGGTATCGCCACAGCTTCAGGTGTCATCGCTGGTAAAGTGATGTGTGTCATGACTCATGGTAAAGTTAATCCGATGATTGGCGCTGCTGGTGTATCAGCTGTTCCTATGGCTGCAAGAGTTGTTCATATTGAAGGTCAAAAAGTTGATCCAGAAAATTATCTATTGATGCATGCGATGGGTCCAAATGTCGCAGGTGTTATAGGTTCTGCGATTGCTGCTGGTCTATTCTTGATGTTCTTTGCTTAATATGAATATCATAAACTTTAAAACAATTGATTCAACCAATAGTTATTTAAAAAGAGAATATAAAGAATTAAACCACTTCACTTGGGTTAAAAGTGATGAACAAACACAAGGAAGAGGAAGAATTCATAACACATGGATAGGAAATGATGATTCATTAATGTGTTCTATTCTTTTAAAGCATGATATCAATATATCAAACATAGCTTTATATCCCTTAATTGCAGCACAATCCCTACATAAAGTCTTATCAACTTATCATCATGACATGAAGATAAAATGGCCTAATGATTTATATATAGGTGATAAAAAAATTGCTGGTATTTTAACTGAGAGTATCATTGAATCAAGTAATGTTCTTGCAATCATTTTAGGCTTTGGTATTAATTTAAATCAATCAAGTTTTTCTAATGATTTAAAAAAGATTGCTTCTTCTCTATATTTAAATACAGATCAAACATATGATAAAACAATCATATTAAAACAACTATCAAAACAATTGTTATCTGATTTGAAACATTATCATCAATTTCCTTTAGATATTATTAACTACTGTAATGATTATAATTATTTAAAAGGACAAAATATTACATTTGTTGAAGATGATCAATTATATGATGCTAGAGCTCTAAATATCAATGACCAAGGTCAATTAATCGTAGAAACTAAAGCTGGATTGAAAACATTAAACAGTGGATTAGTCTCTTTAAAAAGAAATAAAGATTAAATAATATTAAATTGATGTATACTATTCACAAATGAGGTGACTAACTATTAAAAGTCAAGTACTTTAATAGATTAAATAGTAAAAACCTCCTATAGCAGACAAAAATAGAGGTGTGCTTTAATTACAGATGACTTTTACTTAACCGCCACAGTTTAAGTAATCAGTTATTTTAACTTCTTTGAATCGAAATCTTCTTTGTTGGCCTCAATGTGGTGAATGACTCTAATGAGTTTCTTAGCGAGATGAACGAGTGCGACACGGTGATGTTTACCCTCTTGTTTCTTCTTATCGTAATAAGCATAAAATACAGGATTATAAATCATTACGGTTTGACAGATGTTAATGAGTGTAGCACGTAAGTATTTACTTCCTCGCTTGACAAGTTTACCTGTAGAAGACATCGTTCCAGATTGTTTAATTGATGAATCAAGACCTGCATAGGATAACATTTCAGCAGGATTAGAAAACAAAGAGATGTCACCATATTCACAAATAATAATAGCTGCTGAGATGACACCGATACCTTTAATCGTCTGAATATAGGTTGGATATTGATCCATTAAAGCTGTGATTTGTTTCTCCGTTTCGTCGATATCTTGATTGATCATCTCAACATAAGAAATTGAAGTCTTCAGTTTGAAGAGTTGATGATCTTGTGTGACACCAATCGTTTGAGATGCCAATGCTTTGAGTTTTACAAATTTGGGATAGTTAAACTTACCCCTTGAAAGTTTCCTTAAAGTTTCAAAATGATTTTCCTTCATCTTTGCGATTCTATCTGGAGATGAAAAGCGCTTTAAAAGGTATAAGGATATCTCTGAATAGCCTTGTTCATGCATGAAAGGCTTATACTCAGGAAAGATGACATCTAAGACCTTAGTTATCATATTGTAATGCTTTGTCCTCATAGAAATGAGTTTAGAACGTAGTCTAGTTAGTGATTTTAAAGCACTTATATGATAAGATTGATGATGATAGGCTTTGTAGTCTACAGATCTCATATAAGATGAAATCATTTGTGCATCTTTCTTATCCGTCTTCGTTTTTCTCAGTGATTGGGCTTCTCCAAACTTCTTCACTAGAAAAGGATTAATCTCCATGAACGAATAGCCATGGAAGGTAAGAAATGACTTAAGGTTTTCACCGTAGTGACCTGTGGCCTCTAAGCCTATTATCATTTCTTGCTTAAGGTAGGGTTTAAAATAACGTAGTAGTTCCTTAAACCCAGATTGACTGTTCTCAAATGAGAACTGATGATTGATTGTTTCGGTGGCGATGAAACAATCGTGCTTGTACTTTGAAATATCGATGCCGATATAATTCATAAGTACACCTCCTTAAAGTATTTGTACGTGTGGTAGGTCCAGCGAGTCTTTATCTCATAATCATGTAAAAAGCGTCAAACGCTAACTAACTATTGCTGATTAAAATAAAGACCGTGGTAAGCGTCACCTCTAAACAGTCAAAGCTGTAATAAAATGAAACAAATCCACAGTACATTATTAGTATATTAAATTAGAGAAAAGGAGTAAAGACTTAAAGTTATTAAGATCTAACTTAATACACTTTAAATCTTACATGATTTATATGAAATTTATTAAAGTTTTTCTTAGTATCATTATTGGTTTAATTGTCATTATTTTTGTTGGTGTATTAATCTTTTTGAATTCAATTAAAGTTGAAGTCACAGATGATGACTTACCACAAGGCATATATACTGAAACAGGTGATTTAGAATCTATTTCACAAGTATATCTACTTGGTATAGTAGTCGCATCAGATGCTGACCAATATACTTTAATCAATGGATTTATGAATTATATGATTCTAGATTCTATTAGAAAAAATATCAATCCTGATTATGATCCCCTTGCTGATCTAGATACAGTTGAAGCTGATTATGTCACTTATGATAAAAACTTCTATATAGATTATATATATGCAAACTTAAATGATGATAATCAAATTGTTGTTACTGCTGCTTTTGGTTCTGATAGTATCATCAAAGTAGATTCTGCATTAAATTTAGTCTTTGATATCGATCTTGATATTTCATTTACAAATATTGGTTTCACACTTACTTTAGTAGATTATTCACTATCTGATACTGCTCTATCTTTTCAAGTACTTGATTTCATTATGTCAAAACTAGACAAAACAGAAATTGAAGGACAAATGAGTATGGGTGTTCTAGATTTAGATACATATACTTACACATTATCAATACTTAATCCATAAAATAAGATTTAATATATAAAACGGATATCAGATGATATCCGTTTTTTTTTATGATAATAAATATTTTTTTATATCTAAATTGCGATGTTAGTATTATAGTTTGTATAAGTTTCATCAACAACAACTTCATATTGGTCATTCATGATGCCATACAAACCATCTTTTTTATAGATAATAAAGCCATCATCAAATACTTTGAGCATACTATATTCATGATCAATCACTAGATTTTTATCTCTATCATATGCACCAAATAAACCATCAACTCTTGTAATAAATAAATCATCAGAAACTTCATAAAGTGAGTCTGCTTCTAGTATATAGGTTTTATCTAATCCATAGACTGCAACATTATTTTCAGTATATATAACTAATAAATATTGCATTTCATGATTAGATTCATATCTTACATATCCACTTTCACTTATAGGTGCACTAGCTTTTATAGTTCCATCGTCATTAAATATAAAAAACTCTCTTAAATCATTTTGATACATATCAGTTGGAACTGCATTTTTATCTTGTGCAGAGACGATATATCCACCATGAATGATTAAATAAGTATAATCATTCTGATTAAATCTATTACCTTCATGATCATAGATTTCTCTATACTGATCACGAATAGCTCCATAAAGCATCCCACCTGCAAACCAATCATTCGTATAAATAAATTTATAATCATTTAAAAGAATTTCTTGACTTGGTGCATTTACTAAATCAAATACAGGTGTAAGTTGTTGTGTTGTATAAGCTATGACATTTCCACTTGAATCAACATTTGATATATCATCATATACAAAATCAATAATAGTATCTTCATTTGTATCAATTACTCCAAAGCTAATCCCATTTTCTGATACTACCGCATATCCATTATAAAACTTTCTTGCAATTGGATATGTAACATCAATTGCAACTTCACCATCTTGATTGATATATCCAAAAAGATCATCGGTTGAAACTAAAGCTAGATCATTTTCAAATGCACCTATATAATCATAAGTTGCCTCTATTAGAATATCACCGTTTAGGTCCATTAAACCATAAATTTCGTCTTGTTCAAATACTATTAATCCTGTATTTGTATCTCTTAGTAAAGAACTATAACCTTGTTCAAGCACATACTTTCCTTTTTGATCAATGAGTTGATATAACTCATCTTTTAAAACAACAGCTATATCTTTATAAAAAGCAGACGCTTCGTCATAGGTAAAGTCGATAACAACTTCTCCTGATTCATTGATATATCCCCAAGATTGGTCATCTCCTCTAACAGCTAAAAGGTTTGAATTGAAAAGATTATTTTCATTAAACTCTGTATTTTTGCTGCATCCAACAAGTATTAAACTTAAGATGATGACTATAATTACTTTTTTCATAAATACCTCACTCATTTTTATTTATAACAATTAAATCTTATTTTATTTCATGAACATTATAACATAATACGTAGACTCATAAAAAATTATAATTTGTGATAAAAAATAAAGCACCTCATTAAAATAAGGTGCTTTCTTATATTTTTATTGAATATTTGTATACAGATTAATAGCTTCTATAATAAGATCTGCGCTCTTTTGATGTGTAATATAAGATGCATGATTATGAGCTCCTGCTAGATCTCCATCATCACCAACTTGTTTAATAACCACAACATGAACACATGCCAAATCATCAGGATCAAGTAAATTTATAACCTGAGTTGCAGCTGTACCATTTAAAGAGCCATCTGTCATTGTCCAAAAGATATGAGCTTCTGGTGCATCTTCTCTTAATTTTAATATGAATGCTGCAACCATAGCTTTAAATTCTTGAATTTTTTGATCTTTTTCAAATCCACTTAATCTATTAATAACCGCACTATAATCATTGCCACCAACATTAATGATGATGACGTCAGGTATCATTTGATGATCATATGTGACATCAATGATATCTTGATTTGAATCAATACCTATAGCATCATAAGCTTTATATATATTGTTTTCACCCGATGTATCATTATATCCAAACGCTAATCCCCATCCAGAATTACTAACAAACTCGTAAGTTCCATTAAAATGACTTGCTGATAAATAACCAAATGAATGCAAAGACGAAGAGTTTTCAGTGGTTCTTGGTTGACCAGGATAACCCAGTGCACCATGTCCTGATATGCCTGATGCTCCCATAATTAAAAAATGTGGTGCATCGCTTTCTAAATCAACAATTTCATTAAAACTTCCATTTGTCTCTAAAGAGACTAATGAAGTTATGCCATCTTCTGGTTCGCTTCTTTTAATGATTTTAATTTCATGATCTCCATATGTATCAAATGAAAATCTAAAGCTTTGTGTTGCTTCACTTAAGATAATCACTTCATCATCTAAAAGATCACTACCATCTTTTGATACTGAAAAATATATATCATTATTTTTATCTTCTAAAGATAAGGTAATATCAACAACTCTACCTGTAAAGTTTGCTTTAAAGCCGGTTGCTGTATAGTAAAAATATTGACTATCTTCTATCTCTTGATGTCTACCATACCAATATATATATTCACTATCTAGATTACTACCTTCTAATAGCGTTAATTTCTCTTCTGGAGCGATAGGATCAATTGGATTGATTGTCTCACAGCCAACCAGAAGAAAAGCCATGAGAAGGAAAATTATGATTTTCTTCATTGACTTGCTTTCACATCTATAATTGCTTTACAAATTACTTTAACAACGTCTTTATTAAACACATCAGGAATAATATATTCTGCTGATAGTTCTTTATCACTTACTAGTCCAGCTAGCGCATGACAAGCTGCTTTTTCCATTTCTGTATCTATTTGTTTAACAGGATGAGCGAGTGCTCCTTTAAAAAGACCTGGAAATACAAGTGCATTATTAATTTGGTTAGGAATATTAGAAATACCTGCACCATAAATTTTTGCACCAGCTTCAAGAGCATCATCTCTTGAAATCTCAGGTGTTGGATTAGCTAGAGCAAAAATGATTGGTTCTTTATCCATCAACTTAACCATATCTTTATTGACAACATTGCCAACACTTACACCAATAAATGCATCTGCACCTTTTAGGGCATCTGCTAAACTACCTTTCACATGTTTTTGATTCGTTTTTTGTGAAAGTAGAATTTGTGAATCATTTAAGTCTTGTTCACTTGGATCAAGTATCCCGTTTTTATCACAAACAATTAAATTTTTAACTCCTAATTCAATTAAAAAACTAGATATTGCTATACCTGCACTACCAGCCCCATTAATAACGATTTTCGCTTTGTCAAGAGGTATATCTACAACTCTTAAAGCATTAATAAGTGCTGCACCAACTGCAATAGCTGTTCCATGCTGATCATCATGAAATACTGGGATATCTAACATATCTCTTAATCTTTTTTCAACTTCAAAACATCTAGGTGCACTTATATCTTCTAGATTAATCCCACCAAAAGATGGAGCTAGATGAGAAATAGTTTTAACTAATTCATCAACATCTTTAGTATCTAAAACGATTGGGATTGCGTTAATATCCGCAAATTCTTTAAAGATTGCACATTTACCTTCCATCACTGGAATGGCAGCTAATGCTCCTATATCACCTAAACCTAATACTGCAGTTCCGTCACTTATAACAGCAACTGTATTATTTTTTGCTGTTAGATTATACACTTCTTTTTTATTATCCTTAATTGCAAGACAACTGCTTGCGACTCCCGGCGTATAAACCAATGCTAAATCTTTTTTATTCTTGATTGGATATGTAGATCTTATTGCTATTTTACCTTTTAATTTTCTATGTAATTCTAATGATTTTTCCATTATGTCCATTGAGTTCACTAACCTTTCATGTCTATTTTAGCATAATCAAAAGATAGTTTAGATAAAATTTCTAAACTATCTATTTGATTTTATCAGTTTATTTAGTCGACGACTACAGTTGTAAATCTATAATTTAATTCACCAATCGCTGTATCTTCAAACGTTACATAAATTGATACGCTACCAGCTCCTGAACCAAGAACAAATGTAACGACATTTCCATTTACTTCTGCTCTAGAATTCGATGTAGTAACAGTATAATTTTGATTTGTCGCATTTGCTGGAAGAATACTATCAACACTAATCGTCACAACTGTTCCAATATCAACAGCATCCCTAATTGCATCGTTATTAGCTTCAGGTAAAGTTAGGACATCTGCTGTAACAACAACACTTGTAATAGGGACATCTGCTACAACTTCAACAGTTGTAAATCTATAGTTCAATTCTCCAATTGCTGGATCTTCAAAGGTTACATAAACAGATACACTACCAGGTCCTGTAGATCCATATACAAAGGTTACAACATTTCCTACAGCTTCTGCTCTAGAATTTGAAGTTGTAACTGTATAGTTTTGGTTTGTTGCATTTGCTGGAAGAATTTCAACACTAAATGTTGCAACTGTTCCAATATCAACTAAATCTCTAACATCAGCATTATTAGCTTCAGGAAGAGTTAAAACATCTGTTGTGACAACAACACTTGTAATAGAGATTTCTGCTGGCGCTTCTAGAGTTGTAAATCTATAATTTAATTCTCCAATAGCTGGATCTTCAAAAGTTACATAAACAGATACACTACCAGGTCCTGTATCTCCATATACAAATGTTACAACATTGTCTACAGCTTCTGCTCTAGAATTTGATGTAGTTATTGTATAATTTTGGTTAGTTGCATTTAAAGGAAGAATATCAATACTAAATGTTGCGACTGTACCAATATAAACTTCATCTCTAATTGCATCATTATTAGCTTCAGGTAAAGTTAGAACATCTGTTGTTACAGTTACATCTGTAATAGAAATATCTTCTCCTGCACCTTCAATGGTTGTAAATCTATATTCTAAAGTATCCATACTTGCATCTTCAAAATCTATTTTAATACTTACACTACCAGGTCCTGTATTTCCATATACAAAGGTTACAACATTCCCAACAGCTTCTGCTCTTGAGTTAGATGTAGAAATTGTATATCCTTGATATTCTGCATCTAATGGTAGTATTTCTACAGTAAGTTCGATAATTGAACCTATTTCTATTTCATCTCTTACATCAATATTATTAACTTCTGGCAATGTAATACTATCAGCGGTAACAACTACGCTAGTAATTTGAGTGTAATCTTCTACTGTAACTTCAATAGTATCTGTGTATCCACCATCTCTTGTTGTCACAGTAACTGTTGCATTACCTGCACCAACACCTGTAATGACACCATCACCTGATATTTCAACAATTGCTTCATCACTTGAAGTCCATGTTGTAAATGCATCAGGAGCATTTGCTGGTGAAATTGAAAATTCTAAGTTTTCTGTTGCTCCAAAAGGTAAGACAACTGAATCTAAAACGATATTAACACCAGTTACAGCACCTTGTTGCCATAATAAGACACCACTTGCTGCAAATTTATTACCAAGTTTTGTTAAATCAGCTGCATTAAATTCTGGTAACATAGGTAATTGACTATCTCCAGATTTCCATGCATTAGATGTAGATGAATTCACTAAATCTCTAAAAAATACTGTATTTGCATCAAAACCACTAGGAGCGATATCATATTTAGTTAAAGTTGTTTTTGTATTAGCTGCTGTCAATTTGACACCACCATCATCTTTAATTGCAACTTCTGCAAATACATATGTATTGGTAATTGTTCCACCAGTTAAAGTTAAACCTGTGACACCACCAACAAAATCTCTACCACCAATGATTGCACCACCGACATAAGTATTTGTGATTTCACCAGCATTAATACCAGCTATACCACCAACATATAAGTCACCATGTACTGAAGCAACGCCTAAATTATTTGCTGAATCACCTAGTGCTTCTGCCATTGATTTATCAATAAATTCTTTTGCACTTAATGATCTTGCAAATGAAGACTCACTAATAACGCCTTCGTTATATCCTGCAATACCACCAAATCCAACATTTTTACCTTCATTGCCATCTCCACTCGTGCTATATGCACTTTGTGCAAATACTCTACCACTAACTACACTTTGTGTAATGGTTCCAAAATTATATCCTGTAATCCCACCACCAAATGAATAAGTATTAGAACTTCTACCACTATTTGCTTGATTTCCAGCAGGAAGTGTTGCAGTTACATAAGCTTGTTGAATCAAACCATAATTATAAGCGGATACTCCACCTACACCGCGACCAGCTTTAACTGCTCCAGCACCACCAACAGATACATTACTAATAGTACCAGTTAATCCATTAACTCCTACTAATCCACCAGCACCACTTGTTTGATCAGTTAAATCTACTGTACCAGTAAATACTACCAATTCACCTTGATATCTAGCATTTGTTAATGACGCTCTTGCATCAATATTTTCAATTAAACCATTATTAGTATCAGCAACAGCACCTATAGGATATAGATTATCTTCTGCTGCACTTAAAGTTGTTGTAGCATCTATAATAAGATTTTTAACAACACCAGCTTCACCAATTTCATGGAATAAACCACCATTACCTGTAAATGATATTGCCTTATTATTACCATCATATTGTCCATTAAATACAATCTTGCGATCATTATTAATTTCAATTGGTTCTGTTAATGTCATTAATACATCTTGTACTTGTTGATAGTAAGCATCAGCAGATACATCACCATCTAATATAGCTAGGACATCAGAAACCATAGAGACTCTATAAGGATTTTCTTGACTACCAAGACCACCTAATAAAACTTCTTCACTAATAGCTTCTTCAATACCAGCAACGACTTTAACCAAGTAATATCCACCTTGTGGAATAACTGTTGGTGTGAATACTACAGTATCTAGCACTTCTTGATCATCAATATCAAATGCACCATCGACTTCAGTGTAGCTAGTGCCATCTACAGGTTTAACATAAACGCTAAACGTTTGTAGTTCTGCATCTGTTTGTTGCCAAGTAATATTTGATGAGAATATTTCATCAGTCACCATAATATTTGTTGGTGTTGATGATATTTCTATCCATGTAGCAACTAAAGTAATATCTTCAGTTACAATATCAATATTAAAATCCCATTCAAATGTACCATTCATCCATATATCAGAGAATAAATATCCGTCTCTTAATGGATCACTAGGTTTAGTGACTTTACCGCCATTTAAAACTTCTTGTTCAGCAATTAAAGTACCACCTGCTGTGTCAAATGTAACTGTATACTTTAATTCCTCTTCTGTTGTTTGTTTACATCCTACAGCGAATCCTAATAAAAGTACTGCTGCAATTAATAAAAACATTTTTTTCATTTTTTTTGTTTACTTGAAATTTTTTCAAGTATGCTCCCTTCGTTTTTTATATTCTAAATTTTATATATCAAATCAATTAGGTATATATGCAACTGAGTTACTAATAGCTAGTAAAATAAAGATTGCAGTGATAATGATTGGTCCTAAATATGAATTACCACTTAATTTATAAAACCATCTATTAAAGAATGGCATTAAGAACATCACAGGTAATAATGTAAATAAGATATTGACATATAACCATTGAGTCGTTCCATCACTTAATTCAGTAAACGCAATTGTTCCTGTATTAAAAAATGCGATGTATTGAACAAGTAAAATAATTGCTAGTCCTGAAATATTCATTAACCCTGCAAGTAATAATTTAACATTTTCATGTAATTTCCCATGCATTTGACTACCATTTACTCTAATTGAATTAGAGAAATAAAAGACAAAGAATAATGGGAAATACATCAAGAGTTGAATCACTGATTTTAGATTGACTCGTCTTGCTGCCATCACAAATATGAATCTATAATCCACATGGAACAATCCATAAACAAGCATTAGGGTTGAAAAATAAATAACAACAACACTTAATCCTAATAAAACAGTCTTTCCAAAATCTTTTAATGAGATTTTTAATCCCCATAAATCAACTTCATTTTTTAATCCTTTAGTATATACACCCTTTTTAGGTCTCATGAAGAGTATATGGCTTAAGAAAAACATTAATGCTGAGAATAATCCACTCATGACTGCCCATATAGCTACTGCATTGGTCATTCTTTGCGGGAAAAACCATGTATTGACTGAACTACTTGCTTTTGGAAATAATATAAATGTGAGCTGACTTGAAGGCAAGTAAGTCAATGCAGCAAATGATGCAGAAATGATAAATACTACAATATATACAATCAATCGCTTATGCGTTCTTTTTTGTGTAATAATGATTGGATCTTTTTTAGATTTTTCAAAAAATGGAATTCTATATAGTAATGAGCCAATTGGAACAATCATCGTAAGTGATGCAACCAATGAAATTGTTGTTAAAATTTCTTTATATATCCAAACTTGATTACTATATGAAATATCAGTATTTGTAAAATCAAGTGCAATTTCAAAAAATCTTATGATTTTCCCTGTTGCCTCTGTACTATAAGGTTGAAAAGCATGAATAGTCTCAGTATTAAATACTTGTCGCATATTGCCAAGATTTGGATTTCCATAAATCTTGCCAATTTCTATTTGTGTTCCATACCCAATGGTTGGTAAACCAGCTTTGACTAAACCTGAATTTACAAAATCATGTGATTCAACCATCCAAGTTACATCAGATAAACTTGTTCCCTCTGGTGCATCTACATTGATTGAGTTTCTAAATGCGCCTTCATCATATAAAGCATAATCCATACCCATATTACTTTTAGAGTATGTGATATCAGAAGCTATTGATAATACATATCCACTAATAAAAACTGAATTAACTTTACTTACTCCACCATTGTTGACAGAATCTTTACCAAAATATACTGCTGCTTGATAAGCTGCGTTACCACCAGCTGAATGTCCTGTGACTCCAATCTTATCTTTATCTACAAATGGATAAACATCATCATTATCATAAATATAATCAATCAAATCAAATGAACCATATCCTTCTACTGTTGCAATAGCACTACCTTGAACTGCTGAACTACTTGAAGAATCCCCTTGAGAGTATGGGTCAATATTTATAACAACAAATCCTCTTCTTGCAAACTCTAGTGCAACATGCCCTTGAGTTTCTCTAGATCTTTGAAATCCAGCAATAACAATCATCAGAGGTGCTTTATCATCAACTGTAGCACTATCTGGTTTATAAATATCATAAGCTACAATTTGATTATCTCTAGCTTCGAAATAAACAGTATCAATATCTACATTTCCAAAGTCATTTTGGATTAAAGAAGCGAATAATGAAGCAATCATTATAACTAAAATTAATATGATTGACCATAGACCTGCCTTACCAAGAACAAACTTTTTACCCTTTATCTCTTCTATTGCGTTGTTTTCCATTGGTTAAACCCTCCTTGCTATTCAAACATGAAAGCGTTATCTATTGACATCTTATCAAAAAAAGACAGTGAATACTACCACTATCTTTTACTGTTTTTTTATACTCTATAAATTTTATTTATACCCTAGGTAACATTTTTTAAATAATTAACGAATTCTATGGCTCCTAAATGCAATTCTA
Organism: Mariniplasma anaerobium; assembly: GCF_016865445.1. Classification (GTDB taxonomy): domain Bacteria; phylum Bacillota_I; class Bacilli_A; order Acholeplasmatales; family Acholeplasmataceae; genus Mariniplasma; species Mariniplasma anaerobium. The sequence goes on from NZ_AP024412.1 coordinate 1,128,603, forward strand.
CATTTTTTCTCCATATTAATCCAATCCTTAATTTAAGACTTTCTTTAAATGGAATACCTACAATAGTTTTATCTTCTGGATCAACAAGTTCTTTAATTAAAAAAGCTCCTCCAGCATTAATCTTAACAAAATTACGAATGACTAAAATTTGACTAGATACTAATACAATGTTTGGTGTTTGACCAATATCATTATACATACCTTTAATCAACCTAGATTGAAAAAATCCTTCTCGCATCAAAATAATAGGTTCGTTTTTAATATCACTTATATCTAAATACTCTTTTTTAGACAACGGATTTGATTTAGAGACACAAAATAGTAATTCAGTTTCTAAAATGACTTCTTTTTGATAAGCTTCATGTTCACTATCATTCAAAATTGAAAATCCTAAATCTAGGGTATTAGTTAAAATCTTATTTCTGATACTCAAAGATCCTTCTTCCCATATCTCAAATTTCGCATCCAGATGTTCTAACATATATTGATCATATATTTTAGGAAATAAAAATGATCCTATCATTGGTGGCACACCAATTCTTATCGTTGTCTTTTTCTCTGACAAATCTACTAAATCACGTTCAAATATATCAACATGCTCTAAAATGACTTTTGCTTTTTCATAAAAAAACTCGCCATCCTTAGTTAAAATCATTGAATTATGTTTTCTTTCAAATAAACTCAAATTATATTCTTTTTCTAAATTATTAATAGCTGAAGTTAAAGCAGGTTGAGTTATATACAGGACTTTAGCAGCTTGACTTAAAGATCCATGATCACACACTGAAACAAAATATTTTAATTGTTGTAAGGTCATATTCATCACCATTTGTTTTATATTTATAGAGAAACTTTATGTTTATTTTAGTATAACACATTAACTATTAGATAGAATACTATTTTTAGCTTAAAGTCTTATGAGTTAAATCAATAAAGTATATGTGTTTATCAACTCTCATCGATATGATATGATAAGCATATAGAGGTGATAACTTGAAAAAATATATATACCCAGCATTACTAGCAAATGCCGCAACATTAGGTGTCCATTGGATTTATAATGTTCAATATTTACAAAACTTGTCTGAAAAACAATCTTTATTATTTTTAGTTCAAGACGAACAAGTATTCAAGCAAGCTGCTCCATCTTTCTTTGCATATCCCAATACAGTACTTGGCGACTTATCAGTTCAAGGTGAAATCCTGAAATGGCTTTATGATGCAAAATCAAGTAATAATAAATTTAATCAAGCTGATTATAAAACCTTATTGTTAAGTAAGTTCTTACCTGGTGGCTCATATAAAGGTTATGTGGAAAGTTATGGGAAAAAATTAGTTGCTATTGACTTATTAGATCAGCTAAAAACAGATAGTAGTCAGATAACTTTAAATGATGATCAACTCGTCGGATTCATTCCTTATATCCTTGCCAAAGAATTAGATTTATCTCTTGATGATGCATGGTCTTTAGCAAGTCTATTTACAAAACAATCTTTTTATCTTGATTATTATCGTATGTTTGACTCCATATTAGAAAATCCTGAAGAAGAAAATATAAAACATGCTATTGAGCAATCACTTATACTTGCCCCTAAAGACAAGTTACCTACTTTAGAAAAGGCAATACAAATGTCAAACACGAATGACTTTATTGAAGAGTATGCTGGCAGAGCTTGTTCTGTTGATGATGCTATCCCTGTAATCATTCATGTTTTATATCATTCAACAAGTTTTGAAGATGCTTTAAATATAAATGCTAAAATAGGTGGTGCTTCAGCAGATCGATCACTTTTAATTGGTGCAATCCTTAGTCAAGTATATGATATACCTACTGACTGGAATGAAAAAGTATCTCCTAAACTCATCTTAAAATAAGAACTTAAAGCTATAAAAAAACACCTTTAACAGGTGTTTCAGACTGTAGACAAAAGGACTTTTCAAAAACGAGTTTTCGTTATGAATCGTCCTTTTTTTGTTTTTTGTGGATAAATATAAAAAAAAGATCTCTATTTGCTCGATATCAATAATAAAGTAAAGCTATGTCCACATTAATGCGGCTAACTTTTTCAAATTATACATACTAAAAATCATGAAGCTTCGATCTTCATTCTTTTGACGTCCCCTTAAATAGGTAACACCTAGACAGTGATTCATCTTTGAAATCCCAAAAACTCTTTCAACTGATGATTTTCTTTTGGGATAAAGCTCCCTTCCAATCTCTGAGAGTCTCGTTTCTTTGATTAAAGGATTTACATACTCTAATTGATGTCTTGTTAAACTTCTTGTTTTTTGATTTGTACACTGTGCTTTAAATGGGCATTCTATACAATCTTTAACACGTGTCTTGTATTCACGGTATCCTAGTTTATTGGTTCCTCTGTAAGTTAGTATCTTTTCATTAGGACATATATAATAGTCATGCATTTCAATATAATCAAATCTATTCTTTGTAAGGTGCCGTTCTCCATTTAGACCTATAGAACCATCTTTTCCTTTAGGCCGTTTATATGGCAATACAGGTAGGACTTTTCGCTTATATATTTCATTAAGAAGAATTGGATTATCATATCCAGAGTCCATGACTGCCACTTTAACTTCCTTATGGGTATCTAGATAGTTAACTACTGTATCTAATCCTGTTATACTATCATGAAGGTTTCCTGCAAACATCTCAGAGGATAAAACCCAACCGTTCTCATCGCTGATCACTTGATTGCTGTAGGCTAATTGTCGCTCTTTTTCACCTTTATGAAACATCCCGCAATCTGGATCAGTTAAACTGATGATTGCTTTCTTTGGGCTATCATAATCAATGATTTTCTTACCTTCTTTTAGTCTAAGTTCATTAATTTCTTCATGGAGCTGTTTAACATATTTATGTGTTGAATCATTGATTAAGATATCATTAACACGTCTTTTATTGGCATATGCTTTAATATGTGTTGAATCGACAAAGATGTTATCCATCTTGACTAACTTTAAGTTCATTGCTTGATATAAAATGGTGTTGAAAATTTCTTCAAATATATCTGTGTCTTTAAATCGTCTAACGTAATTTTTTCCAAATGTTGAGAAATGAGGAATGTCATCGGAAAAATCATATCCTAAAAACCAACGATATGCAACGTTTACTTCGATTTCTTCAATCGTACGTCTCATCGAACGAATGTTAAATAAATATTGAATAAAGACAATTTTAAATAAAACGACTGGATCAATTGAAGGTCTGCCCATATCATCTGAATATAAATGCTCGACAATATCATAGATAAAATCAAACTGCATCACTTTATCCACCTTGCGGACTAAATGATTTTGTGGGACAAGTGAATCAATATCAACGACTTGTAGATTCTTGGTGTTGTTTTTTTGATCTCTATTTAACATATATAAGCACCACCTTATACATATATTTTACCACTTACCTATATATTTATATATAGGTAAAAGTGATTTTTTAGAGACATAAAAAAAGAGGAGGACTCAGAACGCCTTTTAGAACCTTAATAGCTCACGCGTTTTTAAGCAGTCTAAGCCGCACATTTTAAACTGGTCCTCACATTTGTATTTTATCACTTTTGTAAAAAAAATACCATATCCGAAGATATGATACTTTGTCTACAGCCTGAACACCTTTAACAGGTGTTTTTATTTACTGTATTTTTTAATAATTTCAATCATAACATCATTACTATTCTTAGATCTTCTATTGATAGAAGTTTGATATCTAACATGTCCACCTCTTGCTTTAATGATTCTAGTCATTTGTTTAAGTGTTTGGTTTCCTCCAAGAAATGAAAATCTAAATAAATGTGTTACAAATAAATCAATAACTTTATGATTTAAATCTTTTAGTCCAATCATATAAGCTCTCATAATTTTTGACATTTGAAAGCCATGCACAGGACAAGCAAAAATTATATGATCGTATGTAAGGATATCAGGTATATTTGTTAATACAGGATGATCATTGTTTGGATCATCTGACTCTGCACTTACCACAAATACATCAAAATCATTAAACTTATCAACTACATTTTTAGTATGTCCAGTTTTTGAATAATATACAATACATTTTTTCATAAGGATTCCTCAATTTCATAAATTCTTATACTTAAAGTATCATAAATAACTCAAACTTTCAAATATAAAGTAAAAAAATGTCCAAAAGGACATTTTATTATTTTAGTTTTTCTTATGTTCACCATTACCATTACGATTATAAGTTTTGATGATTTTTGCTACACAATCTTTGACTTCTTCATTATCAAGATTTTCTAATTTACCACATAATATTTCAAAATCAAGCTCTTCTTTTTTAACATCTCTTTGCTTTTCAATAAATATTTTTTCATTTTGAGTTTTTAATTGGCTACCATATTCATGATCAACCAATAATTCTTCAAATAGTTTTTCGCCTGGTCTTAATCCGGTAAATTCAATTTCAATATCTTCATAAGGTTTAAGTCCATTTAAACTTATCATTTTTTCTGCTAAATTAACGATTTTAGTTGGTTCACCCATATCTAAAATGAAGACTTCTCCACCTTGAGCAAATACACCACATTGTAGAATCAATCCTACAGCTTCAGGAATGGTCATAAAATATCTTGTAATCTCTTGATGAGTTACAGTCACTGGACCACCATCTTCGATTTGCTTTTTAAATAAAGGAATAACACTACCATTGCTACCTAATACGTTTCCAAATCTTACAGCACTAAATTTAGTGCCCTTTTGTCCGTTTTGTTGATCTTGGATAATAAGCTCAGCAAAGCGCTTAGTTGCACCCATAATATTTGTAGATCTAACTGCTTTATCACTACTTACTAAAACAAATTTTTTAGCATTGTATTTTTTCGCTAGACTTGAGCAATTATAAGTACCAATGACATTGGTTCTAACTGCTTCAACAGCACTATCTTCCATTAAAGGAACATGTTTATATGCTGCTGCATGAAATACAAGTGTAGGTTTAAAGGTCTGAAATAATGTTTCAAGTCGTTTTAAATTATAAACACTACCAATCCAAACAACTAAGTCAATTTCTTTATTTTGTTTTTTAAAAGTTCTTAAAATTTCTTGTTGAATATCATATGCATTATTTTCATAAATATCAAAAATAATAATTTTTTTAGGTTCTAGTTTAACAATTTGTCTACATAATTCACTACCAATAGATCCACCACCACCAGTAACTAAGACAACTTCACCTTTGATAAATGTTTCTATTTGATCATCTTCTAATGTGATTTCTTCTCTATCAAGCAAATCTTCAATTCTAATATCTATAATTCTAGGTCTACTTTGTTCATTTAATTCCGATACAGACATCATTTTTTTAATTCTTACATGTCTATGTGTAGTTAATTGACTAAGTTCACGAATTTTTTTAGATGGGAAATCATTAATTGCGATAACAATTTCTTCTATTTGTAATTGATCGATAAAATTTTCAATTTCATCAAGTTTTCCTAAAATTTTAATACCTGATAGTCTTGAGCCTATTTTAGTGACATCATCATCTATAAAGCCCATAGGCATATTGTTTAAATCCTTATTTCGATAAATTTCTTTTAAAATTGCTTCACCTGCTGAACCAGCACCAATAATTAATGTTCTTCTTCCTAAAGCTTTATTCCAATCCCAATTGATTTTAAAATATAAAATCAAACGATTAGCAACTCTAGGTAATGTAATTAATGAAACTTCAGCAATTGTAATAAAGAAATAGGCTGTTTTATACATAAAATGTGCATCTGTTAGCCAAATAAAGACAACAATTGAAACATTTGTGAAAATAGTTACAAATGTTATTTTAACCACATCTTCAAATCCAATATGATTAACCAGCATACTATACATTCCAAAAAAGCTATAAATAAGTACTTTAAATACAATAATAATTGGTAAAGCATACCAGATTTCACCTGTATTGACTGGGACATCTAATACTCTAAACATAAGTATAGCAATCATATATGTAATTGATATAGCAATAACATCAAAACTAATGAATGCAATAATTTGTTTAATACGTTTCATTCTAGATTGTTTCATATGATTCCCCTGTCTATAATTTAGATATTCAAGTATACTAAATCATTTTATCATAAACTTAAGTATTTTAAAAGATTTTAAATCGTAATTTAAAAGTAAGAATTAGAATGGAAAAAATAGCTATTCGCTGTTTTGTTGACATAATTTATAATTTAAACGATATCCGATGCCCCAAACTGTTTCCAGTAGTTGTATATTTGGATCATGTTCTATCTTTTTTCTAAGTCTAGTTATATGAATACCTAAAGCATTATCAGTTGCTGATTTGTCGTTATCCCAGACAAAATCAATGATTCTATCTTTAGTCACAGTTTCATCTTTTTTATCTAGCAATAATAAAAGAATTTTATATTCAACTTTTGTTAAATGATAAGTCTTTTTACCATTCTTGATACTGTGATTTAATAAATCAATTTGTACTGGTCCATAGATGATTTTTTTAATGTCTTTTTTAGTTAATTTATGTAAATATTTAATAACTGCATTAATTCGCCCGTATACTTCTACACTAGAAAATGGAAATTCAATATAGCCTACTGAACCTGCATTAAATAATGCAATTTTTTCTAAATCTGTATGGTTTTTACCAAATATACATAATGGAACTTTACTTTGTTCTTTTATCGATGAAATCAAATGCTGATTAATGATATCATTGTATTCTAGATTTAAACAAATAAAATCAATTTCTGAAAAATTTTTGTGATTATCTCCAATATCATTCATATTTAAAAGTATGATTTCATATTGATTATCATTGAAAAGTTCTATCAACTCTTTAAACGGTTCTACATCTTTTGTTATTAATGCTATTTTATGCAAAGAAAGTCACCCCCAAATGTTTTTTGTTATTACCATTATATAATAAAATTACTTCATATTCGTTTCATTTTTATATATGTTATTATATATTCTTACTTTTTTCTTACTTTTGTATATGAAAGCGATTTCTTTTTGTAATTATTGCTGTTTTTTATATAAAAATGAAAATTATTTATTTCAAAAATAAAAAAAAGACCTTGATTAAGGTCTTTTTGTCATCATAATTTTCAAATTTCCTTCAATTTTGATGTCCTTATTATCATTAGAACCTGAAATAATAAAATGGTCACCTTTTTCAATAGATATATTTGTTATAGTTCCGTATCCATCTAAAACACTGCATAATACATATTTATTTGTATTAAATATATATTTATTCTTTATATCTACTCTTTTTAAACTGAAATATTTATTATTTGTATAATCATATATATCGTAATCTGAATGTTTTTCAATTTTAACATCTACACTTGCTATTTTTGCTGGAATATCAATAACTTCCAATGCTTTATCTAAATGTAGTTCTCTAAGATTTCCTTGTTTATCTTTCCGATCATAATCATACAATCTATACGTAGAATCTGAAGATTGCTGAACCTCATATATTAAAGCACCTTTTCCAATCGAGTGAACAGATTTAGAAGGAATATATGAAATCATCTTTTTTAATACTTCTATAATGCCACAATGATAAGTCATTATCCTTAATTTTTTGTATAAATTCTGTTTTCGAAGTTGCTAAATGACCATCAATAATTTTAGCATCTTTTTTTGCATCAATTACATACCAACATTCTGTTTTCCCAAATTCATTCTCATGGCTCAAAGCAAATGCATCATCAGGATGAACTTGAACAGATAGATCATCATCAGCGTCTAATATTTTTATTAATAAAGGAAATTTAGCACTAGGATCATCATTGAAAAGTTCTTTTTTATGTTTGTCATAAAGTTCTTTTAAATTAAGTCCTTTGTAATTTCCTGATATAACCATTGAAGATCCATTATCATGACCTGATATAGCCCAGCATTCTCCTATTTTATCCTTTTGGATATCATAATTAAAAACATCTTTAATTCTTTTCCCTCCCCATATACGTTCCTTAAATACAGGCTCTAAAAATATTATTGCCATAAAATCTCCTCTTTCTAGCTTAAATAAATTACATAAGTATAATTTTCGTTTTCATTCATTAAGATTTTATTATATATATTTATAAAATTCATGCTTTATTCATCATATACTATCATTTTCTTATAATCTCTTATTCTATGTTAGTTTTTTAGCATATATTTGTAGTTCTATTTGACAAACCCGTACTTTTAATATAATGTTAAACTATAGGGTATAAAAGGAGATAACAATGAATCTATATTTAGGAATAGATGGTGGTGGAACAAAAACCAAAGTCACAATCATCGATAAAAGAGAACAATTAATTTATGAAAATACAAGTGGTCCTTCTTCTACTGATAGTGTATCACTTGATGAAACCATAACAGCAATCAATGAAGCAATAAAACCTTATTTTGATAAAAACCCAAAGAGAAAAATCGATGGGTGTTTTGCAGGTCTTAGTGGTATTGTTTTTCCTACAGATTCACTTGATGTTGAACGTGGACTTAGAGATCTCCCTTATTTTAAAGAAGATGCCTTAATAATAGTTAAAAACGATATGGAAAACTCTCTATATTCTGGTGCTTGTTTCGAAGAAGGTATTGCCTTAATATCTGGAACTGGAATGGTGGCATTTGGTAAAGATATCCATAAGAGTCATAAAGCTGGTGGTTGGGGATATAAAGAAGGCGAACTTGGAAGTGGCTTTCATTTAGGAACTGAAGCAATCAGATATGCAATCAGAGCTTATGACGGCAGATATGAAAAAGATGCTTTTGCAAATGAAATAGCTAAGTCTATTGGTTTAAATCAACCTTCTGATATCGTTTATGTCATGAATGACTTTTATGATGATAGAACGAGAGTTGCTAGTCTAGCACCAATCGTAACCATGTTTGCTAATCAAGATAATCAACATGCTAAAAAAATCATCGATCTTGCGACCGATGAATGTGCACTTGCTGTTAAGGCAGTGTATAATTATATTTCTATGAAGAACAAGACTTGTGTTATCGTTGGTAGTCTTGGAAATTCTAGAGGATACTTTAAGGAACAGCTTCAATTAAAAATAAAAGCTATTGATCCTTATATCAATATTATCAATCCAATATTAGACCCATCATTTGCAGCAGCAATGATGGCAAAGAAAAACGATCAAAACCTTTAGTCAATCTAAAGGTTTATTTTTTTAGCTCAATATCTTTAATCATTTCTAATATGTATTTTTTAGGATGATCAAATGACTCTTGAAAGCTAGCATACGTTGGAACAATCGTATAAACTGAATCTAAAAAACTCATATCTACATCTATATCTTTCATACCAAATACTCCAATTACTTTCTTATCCATGCTTTTTGCTAGTTTAGCTATACCAAATGGAGCTTTTCCATTTAAAGTTTGCTTATCAAGTTTGCCTTCTCCTACAATCATAAGGTCACACTTTGTGATATCTTTTTTTATATCAAGAAATTCTATCATATAATCTATACCATGACTAATTTTTGCGTCTAAAAATACTTTTGCTCCAAATCCAAATCCACCAGCTGCACCACTACCTTTTAAGAACTGATAATCTTTATGATACTTTTCTTTAGTTATCACACAGAAATGACTTGTGTGTGCTTCTAATGTTTCTATCATATGAATGTTTGTTGCTCCTTTTTGTGGAGCATATGTATATGCAGCACCCATAATACCTAATAAAGGATTATTAACATCTGTTATCATCTCAAAAGATATATTTTCAATCCTTTGATCTAAAATTGATGTGTCATATGAAGTAATGCTTCCTAAAAGATTACCATTGATATGTTGTTTTATTTCATATTCTTTATCATAAAACTTAACACCTAATGCCTGCATCATACCCAAACCAAGATCATGGGTTGCTGATCCTCCAATGCCCATCATGATATGAGATGCACCTTTATCAATCGCATCTAAAACTAGTTTTCCTAATCCATATGTTGTTGTTTTAATAGGATTTAAACTATCTTTATCTATTAAAGATATTCCGCATGCTTTACTAAGTTCAATATAAGCAACATTTTTATCAAGCAAATATGAAGCCATAATCTTTTCATCAAATGGTCCTGTTGTATTTATCTGCATGTGTTGACACTTTTTTTTAGACATAATAGCATCCAAAAAACCCTCACCACCATCACTTATATCATAAGATATAACTTGATGCCCAAGAGTTTCAATATATTTTTTTATAATATTATTTAAACTTTTTGAATCTAAACTACCTTTATAACTATCTACAGCTACTAAAATTTTCACATCATCATCTCCATGACATCTTTATGATATACGAAATTCACTATTTATTCAATATGAGATATATATCAAGAGTTATAATTTGATTAAATTTATGCTTATCAAATCTTTATTTATTATATTTATTATGTATATACATGAAAAACTTAAACTTACGAAAAAAGATATTGAAAAATACCTGAAAGTAATGGTATAATCTTAATAGTAATAACAAAAAAAGATAATAGGAGGAAAAAATGAAGAAAATATTATCATTGTTAGTTATAATCACTCTATCTGCAGTTTTACTTGTAGGTTGTGGTGGAAAAGAGTACGAAATTGCTCTTATTACAGATAAAGGAAATATCGACGATAAATCCTTTAATCAAGGTGCATGGGAAGGTGTTGTTGCATTTGCGGAAGAAAATGACCTAACACATCAATACTATAAACCTGAAGAAGCATCAGATACTGGTTATCTAGCTTCAATCGCTTTAGCTGTTGAAGGTGGAGCAAAAGTTATCGTAACACCTGGATACTTATTTGAAGTTCCAATTTACGAAGCTCAAACTCTATATCCTGATGTTAAGTTCATCTTATTAGATGGCGCACCACATACAGCTGATTATTCTACATTTGAAACAAAATCAAATGTTGCATCAATTTTCTATGCTGAAGAAGAATCAGGTTACTTAGCTGGATACGCTGCTGTTAAAGATGGCATGACAGACCTAGGTTTCATGGGTGGTATGGCAATTCCTGCTGTACAAGCTTTCGGTTATGGTTTCTTGCAAGGCGCTGAAGATGCTGCTGCTGCAATGTCATTAGCTGCTGGCGATGTTACAGTAACTTATCATTATACTGGTAACTTTGACGAATCAGCTGCTAATAAAGCAACTGCAAGCGTTATGTATCAAGAAGGTGTTGAAGTTATATTTGCTGCTGGCGGTTCAGTTGGTAAATCAGTAATGTCAGCTGCATCAGAAGCTGAAGCACTAGTAATTGGTGTTGACGTTGACCAAAGATATGACAGCCCTACTGTTATAACTTCTGCTACTAAAGGTTTAGCTGCATCAGTTATTCAAGTATTAAATGCAATTTACTTTGATAATGCATGGACTACATATGCTGGTACAAGTACTTATTTCAATGCTACTAATGACGGTGTTGGTCTACCAACAATGGTTATTGGCGACGAAAATGGCGATGCATTTGACAGATTCACTACATTTGACAAAGCTGCTTATGACTTAGTATTTGCTATGTTAGTTGATGGCGATGTTGATCCAGTTCGTTCAATTACAGTTGCAGATGCAAACGGTAATGCTACAGCTGCAGAATTAGAAACAGGTCTTGGATTAACTTTAGTTGATGTAACTGTTAGATAATTCGATTTTTAAAAAGAATGTTGGCTTTTAATAAATATTTAATACTTATTAGAGGCTATTAGAGGAGAATGGCTAATACCCTTCTCCTCTATTTTTTTTATATTTAAAACATATTTTATCTAATCAAGAATTAAAAGTTTCATTTATTTCATTTATGAAGGAAAAAATATTAAATTCTATCTTATCTATGATAAAATATTTACATAATAAAAGATGGCGGTGAAATACATATGGAAAACTACATCATTGAAATGCTTAACATCAGGAAAGAATTTCCTGGCATTGTTGCAAATGATGATATTACACTACAGCTTAAAAAAGGTGAAATACATGCACTTCTTGGAGAAAATGGTGCGGGTAAATCAACTTTAATGAGCGTCCTTTTTGGTTTATACCAACCAGAAAAAGGTGAAATTAGAAAAAACGGTGTGAAAGTTGATATCAATAATCCAAATGATGCAAATGCTTTAGGCATTGGCATGGTGCATCAACATTTCAAACTAGTAGAAATTTTCACTGTATTAGAAAATATTATATTAGGTGTTGAACCTAATAAATATGGTTTTTTACAAGAAAAAGATGCTAGACAAAAAGTTATTGATTTATCTGAACAATATGGTCTACAAGTTGATCCTGATGCTTTAATTGAAAAGATATCAGTTGGAATGCAACAACGTGTAGAAATATTGAAAATGCTTTACAGAGAAAACGAGATTTTAATATTTGATGAACCTACAGCAGTTCTGACACCTCAAGAAATTGAGGAACTTATGGATATTATGCGTGGGTTTGCTAAAGAAGGCAAATCTATATTATTTATTACTCATAAATTGAATGAAATCATGGCAGTTGCTGATCGTTGTACTGTTTTACAAAAAGGTAAATATAAAGGTACTGTTGAGATCAAAAATACTACAAAGAAAAAACTATCAAAAATGATGGTTGGACGTGATGTTAACTTTACAATTGAAAAAGAAAAAGCTAAACCTAAAGATGTTGTTCTATCTGTTAGAAACATTAGTGTTAAATCAAAAGTATCTGATTTACACAGTGTAAAAAATGTTTCTTTTGATGTAAGAGCTGGTGAAGTAGTTTGTCTAGCTGGAATTGAAGGTAATGGTCAAAGTGAAGTTGTTTATATCATTACAGGGCTAGAAAAACCAAGTTCAGGTGAAATCTTTTTAAATGGTGAAGACATTACAAAAGCCTCAATTAGAGATCGTTCTAAAAAAGGCATAAGTCATATTCCAGAAGATAGACATAAATATGGACTAGTACTTGATTATTCTTTAGAAAAAAATATGGTCCTACAAAGATATTGGCAACCAGAATTCTCTAAAAAAGGATTCCTAAGATTTGATAATATTAGATCTTATGCTGAAAGACTCATAAAAAAATATGATGTTAGAAGCGGTGAAGGTCCAACAACTCCTGCAAGAGCTATGTCTGGCGGAAATCAACAAAAGGCAATTATTGCTCGTGAATTAGAAAAAACATGTGATCTTTTAGTTTCTGTACAACCTACAAGAGGTCTTGATGTAGGTGCAATTGAATTTATACATGAACAAATCGTGCTTGCAAGAGATGATGGTAGAGCTGTTCTTCTTATGTCACTTGAATTAGACGAAGTTATGAACTTAGCTGATCGTATACTAGTCATGTATGAGGGTGAAATTGTTGGCGAGTTAGATCCTAAGAAAGTTTCAGTTGAAGAATTAGGTCTATATATGGCTGGTTCTAAGAGAAACACTAAGAAGGAGGTAGCACATGCCTAAAAAATTCACTTTTGCCAGTATCATGGCAAAACTTAAAAGTCTTTCAAAGACTAAAGGTTCCGCTTCTTTCTTTGCTACTTTATTAGCAATCGCATTTGGCCTATTATTTGGATTAATCGTTTTACTTATTGCTTCTCCTGAAAATACATTTGGTGGATTTAATAAGATCCTATTTGGTGGGTTTGATAAAATTGGTGATGTGCTATATTTTGCAACTCCAATTTTGATGACAGGCTTAGCAGTAGGATTTGCATTTAAGATGGGTTTATTTAACATTGGTGCTTCTGGACAATACACAATGGGTATGTTCTTTGCATTATATGTTGGTTTTATGATTGATATGCCAAGTTCTATTCACTGGCTTGTTGCTATACTTGCAGGTTTACTTGGTGGTATGCTCATGGGATTAATACCTGGTATTTTAAAAGCTTTCTTTAATGTAAATGAAGTTATTACCTCTATTATGTTAAATTATATTGGGATGTTTTTAGTTGATATGTGGATTAAAGGTAATGATGTTATGTACGTATCATCTTTATCTAGAACACAATATCTACCAGAATCTGCACAATTAGCTTCTCTAAGTATCCAAAATTCAAATGCAAACATTGGGTTATTCTTTGCAATCTCTATTGCAGTTATCTTATATATAGTGCTTCATAAAACTACATTTGGATATGAGTTAATCGCTACTGGTCATAATAAGGATGCTGCTAAATATGCTGGTATCAATTATAAGAGAAATACAGTATTAACAATGGTTATCGCTGGTGGTCTTGCTGGTCTTGGTGGTGCATTCGCAATTCTTGCTCCTTCAACTATAGCAGGTAGTTCACAAACTTATGAACCAGTCAATATCATTGCAATCAATGGATTTAACGGGATTGCTGTTGCCTTGTTAGGTAACTCTAATCCAATTGGTATTATATTTTCCGCATTATTCATCTCTCATATACAGCGAGGTGGTACATCAGCAAGTCTTTTTGGTTACAAACCAGAAATTATTGATGTCGTTATATCAGTTATCATTTACTTCTCTGCATTCTCATTAATTATGAGTGGTGTCATCGGTAAATTCTTTAAGAATTTGAGGAAAAAGAAAGATAAAGCCGATGCTGCTAAAATAGCAGATGTAAAGGAGGTAAGTTAACATGGATGTTATCTATTATTTAATTCAAAATATGCTTCCTGTTGCAATTCCTTTATTACTAGTTGCTCTTGGTGGAATGTTTAGTGAACGTAGTGGTGTTGTCAACATCGCATTAGAAGGGATTATGTTATTTGGCGCATTCTTTGGTGCATTGTTTATTTTAAATGTTCAAGACTCTTCTATAAATCCACAGTTATTACTTCTTATCGGTATGATTGTAGCTGGTGCTGCTGGGATTGCATTTTCAATGTTACTGGCTTACGCTGCAGTCAATATGAAAGCAAATCAAGTTATTTCAGGGACAGCGATGAATATGTTTATTCCTGCTGCAATCCTTCTATTTTCTAAAATGAGTTTTAATTCAGATGGTATTACAACTGATATTAGTTTATATATTCGTGAAGTTCCATTATTATCAAAGATACCTGTTATCGGTGATTTATTCTTCCAAAATACTTATTTAACTGTATATATCGGATTCTTATTTTTAATTATTTCAACAATACTTTTATACAAAACTAAGTTTGGTCTTCGCTTGAGAGCTTGTGGAGAACATCCACATGCAGCAGACTCTGTTGGGATTAATGTATCTAAGATGAGATATTATGGTGTAGGTCTATCAGGCTTATTAGGTGGTATTGGTGGTTATTTCTATTCAGTTGGTATCTTAACAAGTAATATTAGTGGTCACACTGGTGTTGCTGGCTTTGGGTTCTTAGCATTAGCTGTTATGATCTTTGGGCAATGGCAACCAATTAAAATTATGTTTGCAGCTTTATTCTTTGCATTCTTATCAACACTTGCTTATTCAATTCCACTTATTCCATTTTTACAAAACCTAGGTATTGATACAACATATTATAAGATCCTACCTTATTTTGCAACTCTAGTTGTTTTAGTCTTCACTTCTAAGAAGTCTAGAGCACCAAAAGCTGAAGGTATTCCTTATGATAAAGGATTAAGATAATTTAGTTTAAAATGATAAAAGGGGCTGTAATGAAATAAAATCATTATAGTCTATAAAACACAAAACCACTCTGGAAAATCCAGAGTGGTTTTTGATATAATTGAAGTATGCAAAGTACTCAATTAACTCAATCTTATTTTAGCGCAAAACAATTAAAATTACCACTAGAAATGAACATTTTAATACCATTTGATAGTGAAGTCAGAACATTTGACGAAGTATTTTCAAAAATCGAGGTTAAAAAATACTTAGTATCCAAATCTCATCAAGGTAGACTAGGATACAATTCAGTCAATATGTTGAAATTGGTATTGTTTTGCCAGATGGAAAAAATCCATAGTTTAAGAGCAATGGAAAAGGCAGCTAAAAATGATATTAGGCTCATGTGGTTGACTAATGAGTTAAAACCAAGCCATAATACCATCAAAGAATTTATTAATACCCACTTAAAAACATCCATCGAAGATATCTTTTTAGAGATCAATCAATATATCGCAAAAAAAGAACAAATTGATATCAATACCTTATATATAGATGGGACAAAGATAGAGGCAAACGCAAACAAATATAAATTTGTTTGGAAGAACTCAATTCTTAAGTTTAAACAAAAACTTCAACTCAAAATTACCAAGACTCTGCACAAATTAAATGAAGACTATAAACATTTAGGCATCTACTTTCTGATCAAAGAAGATTATGAGATATCATATTTAGAAAAGATTAGAGATTTCTTAGTCAATGAAATTGACAAAGAAGGCATTGATTTTGTCTATGGCAAAGGGAACCACAAAAGTGGATTACAAAGAGATTATGAAGATATCGTAGACTACATAGAAAAACTAACAAGCTATAATCATGATTTAGAGATCATAGGTCCATCAAGAAATTCATATGCAAGAACAGATCATGGTGCAACATATATGCGCATGAAAGACGATCATATGAGAAATGGTCAATTAAAGGCTGGATACAACATTCAAATTGGCGTGTCAGATGGATATATCATGCATATGGATGTCTATCAGAATCGAAGCGATTATAAAACATTAGAACCATTTCTAGAAGGATTTAATCATAGCTATGGATTTTATCCTAAATATCCTGTAGCAGATGCTGGATATGGTGGACTTATAAATTATAGATATTTAAAATCCAAAGATATGGAACTCTATCAAAAATATCCAATGTATAAAAAAGAAACCAGCAATCAGAACTATATAAATAGTCCTTATCGTGCAGAAAATTTCACTAAAGATAAAAACGGGAATCTAATTTGTCCAAAAGGACGAAAGATGAATTATCTATTTACAAGACACAATGGTAAAGATGTTTATGAGTCATCTACTTGTTTAAGATGTCCGCTAGCTTCAAAGTGTAAAAAAGGGAAAGCTCCAAGACGTATTGAAGTCAATGAAGAATTATGGAACTATCAAAAAAAAGCAAGAGATAATCTTCAATCTGATTTAGGTATAGAACTTAGGATTCAACGCTCAATTCAAGTTGAAGGCGCATTTGGGGTTTTAAAAGAAGACTTTAAATTTAGAAGATTTAAGCGACGTGGCATCCAAAATGTTAAATTAGAGTTTATGTTACTCTCAATTGGGTATAATTTATCAAAATATCATAACAAGCAACAACGATTCGTTCAATAGTTATCCTGTGGAAAACTAAAGAATTTTGAAGTTCTCTTTTAAATATGCCTAAAAACAGGTATTTTTTTATGTTTATCCACAAAACAAAAGAAAAAGGGACTGTGTAGTCCATGAAGATTAAATATTCTTCATTTCATTACAGCCCCTTTTTTTTATTCATATATTTTAGTAATGATCGGATTATGCTTTAATGAATCAACAGCTTCTTTAATTAAGCCTTTTAATACGCCTAAATTGACATCAGATAGCTTTTTAATATATAAACACCCTTTCCCCGTTTTATAGGTTCCTAAGTGTTTTAAAGCCTTAAATTGATTGACATCCCAACTTAAGTATAAAGTGATTGCTTGTTTCCTACTGGCAAACCCGAATTCAAAAGTGTCACCTTGTCTTTTAGATGCATAAGTATATTGGATTTTACCAAATCCAATGATAGATCCCCACATGAAGGGTTCTTTTTTTGTTATGTCTTTTGCGATATCAATAAGTTTTTTAATATCATCTACTCTATTTTCTTCTAAATTTTCTATATATTGACTTAATGTTTGTTCTTGTTTTTGCATAACATAACCTCGCTTTTATTATATCTTAGCAAAAACTATTCATAGAAAACATATATTGGCTTATGTTTAAATAAAACCAATGGTAAGGAAGGTAAGAATTAATGTAATCACATTTGCGATAAATGCATAACCCATTGCTTTTGATCTACTATGTTCTTTTAAAACATACCCATATAATAAAATTTCTGTAATAAACACAAGAATTTCTCCTAGTATTAAAACACCAAGAAGACCAAAGAATGAACCCCATGCATAAAAGCCTATTGCCATAAAGACAGTTAATAGCGTTTGTGTAACTAAATTGGTTAACCCAACAATCATATAACTTTCTTTTCTTCGATAATTATAGGCAAACAAAATAAGTAATTCTACACCAACCGTAATGATCACTCTTATTAAAAGTGAAATTGAGACGTGAGTGTAGGGTATTGATTCTGTTAGGACACCAACATCTTGTTGATTAAATGATAAATCAACATCAGATAGATCATAAGTCATTGTTGATTGAAATAGTTTTCTATCGATTATTTTAGATGTAATCATCGTATCATCATCTAAGATGATTACAATCTTGAATGTTTTTGGTGCACTAAAATATCCTACATGATAGATTTCTTTTGAATCATCTGGTTTTGATAAGATTGCTGGTATACCATTATAAAGTGTTCTAGATACGAATCCATCCTCATCTTGATATCCATTTAAAATATCACTAGGATAATCATCTTGATAATAATTACCTTCTATTTCATTTGCAAGATCAAAAAGATCTAGAATTTCTATATCATTACTCTCATAGATTAAGACATCAAAATAATAAGGTTGATCAACACCTATAATTTCTATATCGATAGTTGATTTAGGTCCCATATCAGCATTGATATCAAGCGCAAGAAAACTAAATAATATAAATGTAATAACTAAAAAGCTTATAATTCTTTTCCCCATATTCATCCTCCCTTTTATAAGAAAAATATTGATAAAGCTATAAGTAATTGTCCTAAATAATAAGTTGCAAGATTTGAAACAACAAATACATTTGATTTTTCATTTTTAAAATAAATTGGTGCTAACAATAAATCAGATAAACCAAATAGGAGTGCACCTATCATAAAGCTTAAACTATATAGATTAAATGATAGGTCGATTGCTTGTAAGATAGAAAAACCTACCATGGTAAAAATCACAAATGTATAAATATAGGTCATGATTTCTAGTTTCCCCATTTTTAAATCCATAAGTTTTCCGCCTATATAAACAACAATAGTCATTATTAGACCTATACCTAAAGCAATGATATTAAATTTGGTGTAATTAATGATGCCTACGATATAAAGCAGATGTCCAATTAAAAAGATAATCATTCCATTATTGATAGTGAAGATTCTCTTTTGATCATAAAAATACTGAACTCCAAGAAATAGATCACCAATAAGCCCAGAAACTAATCCTAAAATGATTAATAAAATAAGTCTAGCATATTTGTATTCAAATATTAACATGCCCACTCCATTAGCCGGTGTAGTCATGAAATGAAATGCACCATAAAGAGCTATTGCAATAAACATAAAGCTAGCAAAACCTTTATAAAAAAATCCTTCTAAACGTTTTTGTTTGACGACATGATAAATAAACACAAACCATGAAACTAAAAATAGGCCAATCAGAACAAATATCATAATGTATTTCCTTTCAAGTTAACTATATGTATTTATATTTTTTGAATCTATAAAAAGTAAAATTGATAATGAAGCCATGGGTATAAAAATCAAAACAATAATTTCAAGTGAATCAAAGATATAATACATTTTAAAAAATATAAAGAAAATAATTGCCATAATTCCTATAAAATATGATAAAATTCTTTCTTTATGCCAGCATATCATAGTTGTTAATAACAAGAATAACCCTGGCAATATGGATATTAAAAGCCCTAATATCTCATTTGTGATATTTCCTTCAGTAGAGCCAAATACATTAAATGCAAACATTACAAATAAAAGTGAAATGATAATCATGTATATTTTTAATACATTAATTATTTTTGTCATATATACACTTTCTTTCTTTATGAATTAGATAAGGACTTTTCTTTTTCTTTTTGCCAAAAAATTCTATCTTTTTCTGTTATTTTTCTAATAACTCTACAAGGATTTCCATAACATAAAGTATCATCTTCTAAATCATTTGTAACAACACTACCTGAACCAATGACGACACCACTACCAATAGTAACTCCAGGATTAATAACTACGTTTGCCCCAATCCAAACATCATCTTTAATCGTAATATCGTAGCCAAATTCATAAAGTTCTGCTCGTATCACTTTATCCAAAGGATGACCTGCTGTCATAATGCCAACATTAGGTCCAATCATGACTCGATTGCCTATTGTTACTTTTCCTATATCAAGAACTGTAAAGTTATAATTAGCAAAAAAATGGTCCCCTATGTATAAATTACATCCATAATCAACTAAAAAAGGTTGATTGATCCATACATCTTTGCCCATAGAGCCTAACAATTGGTTTAAGATTGCTTGTTGTTCTTCTTTTTGGCTTGGTCTTAAATGATTATAGTCGTAAGTTAGTTCGCTAGCTCTTTTTCTCATTGAAGATAATTTCTTTTCTCCTGCTTGATAAAGCATACCTTTAAGCATTTTTTCTTGTTCTGTCATATATAGTTTTCCTTTTTAATAATTTCTTTTATTATATCACGTATTAGGTATTAAAAAAAGATTGATTACATCCTTTATGAATAAGGAATATAAGCAATCTTTATATTTAGTATTTAATTATTTTCTAACACTCTTTTTCAGTTTAGAAACTACTTCTTGTCCATATGTTCTAATGCTTTCCATCGTCATTTCATGTGGCATATAAGAACCTGGTGTATGAAATAATAGACGGTTAATGTTAAGTCCCTGTATTAAAGATAATAGTCTTTTGGTGACTTCTTCTTTATTACCTACATAAAATGGTCCACGCTTCATATTAGCCATATAGCTTTCTTTAGAATAAGAAGGCCAACCTCTCTCACTAGCTATTTTAGAAAATTGAGCATGATGAGATGGATAATATTTTTCTAAAATATCAGGATCACTACTGATAAGTCCATGAACAGCAACTCCAATTTCCATATCCTCTTCTTTAAATCCTTTTTCAAGATAAGTCTTTTTATATAAATCAACAAGTGGTTTAAAATTTAAGGGATTGCCTCCAATTATCGCAAAAACGATAGGAAGACCTAGATTTGCAGCTCTTAAAACAGATTCATATGAACCACCAACTGCAATCGATATTTTTAAACTAGATTTTGCTCTTGGATAAATCGTCTTGTTTTTAAATGGTGCTCTTAATTTACCATTCCAAGTTACATTTTCATGATCTCTTATTTTAAGTAGTAAATCTAGTTTTTCTGAATAGAGTTGATCATAGTTTCTTAAATCATATCCAAATAACTCAAAAGATTCAGTAAACGAGCCTCTACCTGCAATGATTTCTGCTCTACCATTAGAGATTAAATCAAGAGTAGCAAATGCCTCATAAACTCTTACTGGATCATCTGAAGATAAGACTGTTACAGCTGAACCTAGATGTATTTGTTTTGTAATTGCAGCTGCAGCTGCCAATATAATTTCAGGACTTGTTGCGGCATAATCAGACCTATGATGTTCTCCAATGCCATAATAATCTAATCCTAACTCATCTGCCAACTTAACCTCTTCTAATGCATGATTTATTCTAGTTTCATGATCTATCATAAAACCTTCGCTACTTAATCCTGTTTCTAAAAATGTCATCAATCCAAAACTCATTTTTTTCATATCATCACCTTGATTTAATATAACATGCAATAAAAAAAAAGACAAAACATATGTTTTATATTAAGTTAAACCTTATTATCAAAAGTAATTTAGTTTATATTTTATCACTTCTCCTGTCAAATAAATGTAATATGTTATAAAATAGAATAGGTGATAAAAAATGATATTAAAAAATAATGAATTAACAGTGACTATAGATAATTTAGGTGCTGAAGCTAAAAGCATCATAAAAAATAATGTTGAATACCTCTGGCAAGCAGATCCTTTATATTGGAAAAGATCTAGTCCAGTACTTTTTCCTATTGTCGGTAGATTATTAGATGATGAATATATATATAATCAAAAAAAATATCATATGACACAACACGGTTTTGCTAGAGACAATGAGTTCATCCTAATCAGTTATAGTGAAACCAAAGTATTATATCTATTAAAAGAAAACGCAAGCACTTTAAAAAATTATCCATTTAAATTTAATCTATATATAGAATATGAGCTTATTGAAAATCAATTAATTGTCACATGGACAGTACAAAACACAAATAGTTATGATATGTATTTCCAAATTGGAGCTCATCCAGCATTTAATTTCTTAAATGGCTCTATAGTAGAAGTTAATAAGCAAACAAATCTTTATGAACTTAAAGGGACGCCTAATATAAATAACATCAAAAAGAACATCAAGGTTACTGTGATACCTATAGATGATACATCATTTTTAAATGATGCGATTATCTATGACAATATAGATGAAATCACTTTAAAAGATAATAAAAAATCTATCACACTAAAAACAAAGGATTTTCCATATTTAGGTATATGGACAAAAGTTATTGAAGGTAAAAACTCTCCTTTTATTTGTTTAGAACCTTGGTATGGCATTTCTGATTTTATGGATCATGATAAACAACTCATACATAAAATAGGAATTCATAAATTGAAAGTAAATGAAATTTTTAAAACTTCTTATACGATTGTTATAAACTGATTTTTAACTATTTAAATACAAATATATATAAAAAGGGACTAGAAAATTATTATTTCTAGTCCCCTTACTATTTTATAAACTTAAATCATCAATTAATTGTATTTTCGACTGGCTTTAATGTAAGTAATGAAACACTTTCAACTAATGAAGTGTAAGGAAACATATCTAAAGGTGATGTTTCTTCTAAAAAGTAATGATCTAATAAAACATTTAAATCTTTAGCTAGTGTTGAAGGATTACATGATCCATAAATAATTCTCTTTGGTTTAGATTCTAAAATTAATTTAATAGTTTCTGTGCCTAAACCAGTTCTTGGTGGATCAAAAAACATGACATCAATTTCTTTTTCTTTTAAACCACTTAATGCTCTATTAAAGTCACTATGAAGTACAGTAACGTTATCAATACCATTTTCATTTAAAGATTTTTTAGCACTTATACATGAACTTTCATCAAGTTCAATAGCATAAACATGTTTACAATCTTTAGCGATGTAATGGCTTACTGGAGCAACTCCTGCATATGCATCAATTGCAACTTCACTTTTTTTAAGTCTAGCAAGTTCTTTCATTTTTAAATAGAACTTATGAGCTTGAGGCGTATTTAATTGGAAGAATGCATCTGGTTTTAAATCAAATGTATATCCATCTAATTTAGCTTGGATTGTATCTTTACCATATAGTTTAATTGGTGCATCAGAGAAGAATGGGTTCTTTTTGTTTGGTTTACTTAAAACTTTAAATACTGACTTAATCATCGGTTCTACTTCAATTAACTTTTTAACCATTCTATCTAAGAATTTAGAATCATTAAATAATATAAATGATACTTGTGCTTCTTTAGTATCCTCAGATACTCGAACCACTAAGCTTTTAATATAACCTTTATTAAATTTAGGATCAAATCCATCAACTTTATATGTATTCATTAAGTCTAAAATGGTTTTTAAGATTCTATTGATATTTTTATCTTGAACTGGACAAGCATCAATAGCAATAAACTTATGACTATTAGCTTGATACATGCCTATCTCATTTCTCTTCTTACTTTGAACAGGAAGACTTGCTTTATTTCTGTAATTTTTAGGATCATCTGCACCAATCGTATCTTTTACCAATTCTCTAGGAACTTTAAATGAGATGTATCGATCAAAACTACTTAAAATCATCTCTCTTTTTTCAATTAATGATTGTTCATATGTGATGTGTTGGAATTGACATCCTCCACATTGTTCATAGACTGGACAAAAAGGCGTTGCTCTAAATTCACTTTTCTTATGAATTTTAACTAATTTCGCCATTGCTCTATTATCATAAACTCTTGTGATCATCACATCAACAGTCTCATTAGGTAGTGCATAATCAACAAAAATAGCTAGTTTTTTATAATAGCCAATACCTTCTCCATTAATCCCTGTTTTTCTTATTTCTATTTGTATTACTTCATTTTCTTTTATAAACGTATTCATATCTATACCTCTTACTTATTTTATCATACTATATAACATTTCAAACTTAATCATTAAAAAAGCACAAGCCAAATGACTCATGCTTAACTTATATATGTTATTACTTATTTAATCTCATAACTTCTCTTGCAATCATAACTTCTTCATTTGTTGGAATGACAAAGACTTTAATCTTAGAATCTTTAGATGATATTAAGTGTTCTCCACGTTTTTGATTTTCAACTGGATCTATTTTTGCACCTAATACTTTAATAGCTTCGATAACATCATTTCTTACAATCGGAGCATTTTCACCGATGCCTGCTGTAAAGCAAATCGCATCAAGTCCACCCATATAAACATAATATGATCCAATAAAGTCTGCGATTCTCTTAATTTGGATTTTATAAGCTAGTGTAGCTCTTTTATGTCCTTCATTCATATTATCAACAATATCTCTACTGTCATTAGATATACCTGAAACTCCAAGATATCCACTACGTTTGTTTAAATCATCTAAAACATCTGCATAAGATCTATTTTCTTTTTGTGAAACTAACATTAATACAGATGGATCAATACTACCACTACGTGTACCCATTGGAATACCATCTAATGGTGTTAATCCCATGGATGTATCAACGCTTTTACCTGAGTCAACTGCACAAAGTGATGCGCCGTTACCTAAATGTGCAACGATAATTTTCGCTTTTGGATTATCAAGTAATTCCATAGCTCTTTGGCTTACAAATTGATGAGATGTTCCATGAAAACCGTATTTTCTTACGCCATATTTTGTATACCATTCATATGGTGCTGAATATAGATATGCATCTTCTTTCATCGTTTGATGAAAAGTTGTATCAAATACTGCAACTTGTATGACATTTGGTAAAATTGCTTGAAATGCTTTAATGCCTGTAATGTTTGCTGGATTATGAAGCGGAGCAAGATCATTTAAACTTTCAATGTCTTTAATCACTTGATCTGTAATGACTACAGAATCTTTAAATATTTCTCCACCTTGAACAACACGATGACCAACACCTTTTATTTCATCAAGTGAGTCAATAATCTTGTTTTCAATAAGTCCCTTGATCACAAGTTCTACTGCAACTTTATGATCTAATATAGTTTGTTCTTTACTTACTTTTTGTCCATTTACTTTAATAACGAACACTGCGTTGTCATAGCCGATTCTTTCAACTAATCCAGATGTAATTTCTGTTTCTTCTGGCATGTTTAATAATTGAAATTTCAGAGATGAACTGCCTGCGTTTACTGCTAATATTTTCATAATTGTACCTCTTTCTACAATGATATAATACATTAATTTTTATGAATTATCAAGTATATGAACAAATATTCATGTTAATACTTGTATTTGCTTTATTTTTTGTATATTTTATCTATTAATACAAGTATAAATAGATGGCGAAAAAATGAAGAATGGTTCCTGTTGCGGTAAATAAATGCCAAATAAAATGAAAATATTTTATTTTAGGTTGTGTATAAAATATGACGCCAATACTATAAGCAAGACCACCTGTTAAAATAAACCAAAATGATGCAGGTTCATATGCGTATAGTTGTCTAATAAAAACAACTGCACTCCAACCCATTGCAAGATATAAGACCAAATGAAGCTTCATATATTTTTTGATCCAAATTGATTTAAAAACAACGCCTATTGCGATTAAAATCCATTGAATGATAAAGATCAGTGGACCTAACCCTATCCCACTGGTTCCAAGAACTGGTTCTTGAAGCTCAGGGATTAATAAAAGTGCTGGGGCAAAAGTTGCTCCTATTAAAATATAGATACTTAAATGATCAAATCTTTGAAATATACCCTTTGCAGTTTTATGAAATAATGAATGATACATCGTTGACATTGTATATAAATTAATCATCCCGAATCCAAAAATAATAGCTGCAAACACTTCAATGGTTCTATCACTCTTAATAAGCATTAAAATCATCGCAACGATTCCAAATATAGCCATAACTCCATGACTTACAGCATTTGCGATTTCTTCTCCTACAGTTTGTTCGTGTGTTAGTTTCATATGTCGTCCTCGTTTATAAATTGATCTAGAAAATCTTTTCCTTTATGTGTTTCAGGTTCTGTTTTAATAAGATCTGGAAAATCTAATTGTCTTAATACTTCATAGCTGACTAAAGCCACACAATTACTCAAATTTAGACTTCTTACTTTATCTGTTGTAGGAATTCTATAACAAGAATCTAAGTGGTTGGCTAAAATATGTTTTTCTACACCCGTTGATTCTTTTCCAAAGATTAAATAGATATCTTGGTCAATAGCTTTATAATCAAATTCTGTATAAGATTTTTTCCCATATCTTGTTAAAAAGAAATATCTACCTTTGTTTGCTTTTTCAAACTCAACATAATTCTTATAAACCTTATATGCGATATGCTCATAATAATCTAGAGCACTTCTTTTTAATCTTTTTTCATCTAGTTTAAATCCCATAGGTTCAATTAAATGTAGTTGGGCCCCAATGGCAACACAAGTTCTCATAATATTTCCTGTATTTTGTGGGATTTCAGGTTCAAATAATACGATATGTAGCATTTAAATCACTTCCTTCTTTAAAAATGGTATTGCGTGCAATACCATTGAAAAATTTATCTTTTATATTTTTTGATAAGCTTTTGTTTTAAAGTCCATAGTTTTTCAGATAAATCCACATAATATTCATGAGGATTTTCTAATCTGATAACCGCTGGCCATAATGTATTAAATTCTTGTTTATGATATGCTCTAATTTCTTCTAATGAAGGTGTTTCATAAACTAATTTTCCTTTTTTAAAAATAGGTATTAGTAAAGGTTTAACATTATAAGTCTCAATCATTTTTTTCTTCCAAACATAATCAGGATCGAATAATAGATAAGGTTTAGATGCGTCTATTTCTTCTTCAAAAAGTGTCATAACATCTGCGATAGCCATACAATTTTCATCATAAAATCTATAGACTTGTTTAAACCCTGGAGTAGTTGTTTTTTGAACATTCTCACTAATCTTAATTTTTGGTGTTAGTTTTTTATTAACTTCTATAGCTGATAATTTAAATACGCCACCAAAAACAGCTTCAGATCTTGCTGTAACTAAGCGCTCACCAACACCGAAAGTATCAATTTGCGCTCCTTGGCTAATAAGTTCTTTAATTAAGTACTCATCTAGTGAATTAGAAACTGTTATTTTACAATCTTCTAACCCTGCTTCATCTAGCATTTTTCTAGCTTGAATCGTTAAATAAGCTAAATCTCCACTATCTAATCTAATCCCTTTAAGTTTTTTACCTAAAGGATCTAGAACCTCTTTTTGCACTTTAATCGCATTTGGAATACCTTGTTTTAATGTGTTGTATGTATCTACAAGTAACACACAACTATCCGGATATACATCTGCATATGCTTTAAAAGCTGTATATTCATCTTCATAACTTTGAATATAACTATGTGCCATCGTACCTAGTGCAGGTATACTATATTTAAAATCTACATAAGTATTAGATGTACCTAGGACACCAGAAATATATGCTGCTCTTGCACCATAAATAGATGCATCATAGCCATGCGCACGTCTCGCTCCAAATTCAATAACAGATCTGCCTTTAGCGGCATGTACAATTCTTGCTGCTTTTGTTGCAATCAAAGATTGATGATTTATCGTTAATAAAATCATCGTTTCAACCAATTGACACTCTATAATTGGCCCCTTAACGACTAATATAGGTTCATGAGGGAAAATTGGAGTGCCTTCTCTCATTGCGTAAACATCTGCAGTAAACTCAAAGTTTGATAAATAATTTAAAAAACCTTTATCAAATATTTTTTTTGATTCTAAAAATTCTATTTCATCTTTACCAAATTTTAAATTTTGAAGATATTCTATGACTTGTTCCAATCCAGCAAATATCGCATATCCACCTTTATCAGGTATGGATCTAAAAAAAACATCAAATACAGCAATTTCTTTATCTTTTTTATCCACATAATATCCGTTTGCCATTGTTAATTCATAAAAATCCATAAGCATTGTTAGTTTTCTATCATCCATAACAAATTGCCTCCTTTAATTGACACTTACTATTCTATCATTTTTTCTCTAATTTTGATATAATAATGTATGTCTAGATAAGAAAGGATGTACGCAGATGATCTTATTCATTTCTCCAGCAAAAACTTTTAATTCAACTGATAAATCAAGTGATCAAAAACCAATATTTCATACCCAAACAAAACAGTTGGTTAAACATCTTAAATCATTGAGTATTGATCAATTAAAAAAAGATATGAAAATATCAGAAAAAGTTGCGCTAAAAACACATCAATATTATCAAACATTTAACAAACATTTACAGCCTGCAATATATACATATTATGGGCATCAATATAGATTCATTGATATTAAATCTTTTACATCAGAGCAACTAACTTATACCAATAACCATTTATATATAATGTCTGGGCTTTATGGTTTATTAAAACCTCTAGATTTAATCTCTTTTTATCGTCTTGAAATGATGGATAAATCTTTTATGAATTTATATGATTTTTGGACTCCAAAAATCACATCATATCTTAAAAAACATCATCAAGATGATATCTTATTAAATCTTGCTTCTAACGAATTTGGTCAAATCATTAAAAATCTTGATTTTGTATATACCGTAGAGTTTTATATATTAAAAAACAATAAACCAACCATACATTCTATGGAAGCGAAAAAGCTTAGAGGCTTATTAACAAATTACATCATGACTCACTATATTAAAACTTTGGACGAATTAAAACTAATATCTCTAGATGGTTATACTTACAATGCAAGTCTATCATCTAATCAAAGCATACTATTTACTAAGAAAGGATAACTATGAAACGTATTTTAAGACTTATCTTAAGTAGAACAACCTTCATTTTATTACTACTACTGGCACAAATTATGTTCTTCTTTGTGACCATCAATTACTTATCTCAATTCCAGTATGTTCATACTGCACTTTACGGTGTTACAGTTATTATTATTGCTTACTTAATTTATAAAGAAGAAAATCCTATATATAAACTAGCTTGGATCATTCCTATTTTAATCTTTCCTCTATTTGGAGGATTATTTTACTTGTTTTATAAAAATACAAACATATCTAAAAAAGTTCAAAGCAGATACGATAAAGTCGAAAATGATCGAATAGCATTACATGCTAATGACATAGAACACGGCAACAATAAAATCTATCACTATCTTTATGGACTTGGTTGGCCAACATATAAGAACACAAAACTTACATACCTAAAAAGTGGAACTGTTATGTATGAAGATATGCTAACTTCATTTAAAAATGCTAAGAAATTTATCTATCTAGAATTTTTCATCATCAATCCTGGACATATGTGGGACACTATCTTAGAAGTTTTAAAACAAAAAGTTAGTGAAGGTGTTATCATCAAAATCATTTATGATGATTTTGGAAGTTCTAAGCTACCCTACAGATACACAAAAGTTTTAAAGTCTTATGGCATCGATGCTTATAATTTTAATCCTATGAAACCCCATTTAAATTTTCAAATGAATTATAGAGACCATAGAAAAATTATAGTTATCGATAATAAAATAGGCTATACAGGTGGTATGAATATAGGTGATGAATATATTGGTTTAACAAAACCCTTTAAAGATTGGCAAGATGCTGGTATAAAGCTTGAAGGAGACGCTGTATACGGCTTATATACAAGTTTTATGGACCAATTGAAGTTTCTTACCGATGAAAGTAATCAACTAGATTTAAAACCTGAAAGAATCGATTTAAAAACAGATTCATTTGTCATTCCCTTTCTAGATTCACCACTTGATAAAGAATATACAGCTAAAAACATATATCTTCAAATGATTAATCAAGCTAGAAATTATATTTATATAACGACACCTTATCTTATTTTAGATTATGAACTAACATCTGCATTAAAGTTTGCTGCTAAATCAGGGGTGGATATTAAAATCATTATTCCTTATGTGCCAGATAAAAGAACTGTTTATATGGTCAGTGAATCCTATGCAAAAGATTTATCAGATCATGGCATTGATGTCTATAAGTACAAACCTGGCTTCATCCATCAAAAAATGATGGTTGTTGATGGTATGGATGCGATCATTGGTACTGTTAATCTAGATTTTAGAAGCTTATACTTACATTTTGAAAATAGTATTTATCTAAAAAATGATCCTGAAATAGAAAAAATGAGCTCTCATTTCCTAGAACTCATCCATGTATCTATTAATTTAAAAGATGATAAAAAGCATCTCATATTATATAAACTTATTCAAATTATTTTAAAAGGATTCTCATCCATTTTATAAAGAAAAAAGGGCTAAGCCCTTTTTTTTATACTTTATCATTATTTTATTTTCTAGAAAATCCAATAAAACCAAATACTCCACCAACTACAAATAGTAAATAAGTAACCATATATAGTGCGATTTGAACTGTCATATACCAATTTTGAAGAGCTAGAGTTGTTAAGAATAAATCTCCTAAGACTAATGATAGAATTGCTAAGAACAATGCAATAGATCCTAATCTCATCATTAACACTGAAAATCTACCTGGTTTTTTATTCGCAAATAATGCCCATAAAAACATTGGAGCTGCAACCATGACGCCAGGAATAACAAATTCACTTAACCCAATAATTGAAATGTAAAATGAATCAACTAAATTTAATACTGTACTCATCCATGAAGGATTAGTAAGTGTAATTGGTACTAATGAAGATGAACTATTAATTGCGCTTTCTAAATATCCAAATAATAGAACAACTGTAATTAAAACTCTTAAGATAATACCTTTTCTAATTGCCCAAGTTAATAATATTAACCCTACAACTAAGAATAATCCAATATAATCAGCAATGAATGCTGGTAATGTATCGATAATACCTTCTAATTGTTGTGCGAATGGTAATAAGCTTGATACAAATGGTAACGTATCATTTTGTATAATTAAATACGTTGAAATGTATAAAGATGAAACTAAAACTAATAAGAATCCTAAAGTTCTAACAATTTTCCCAAATGTTGAATTATAAACTCTTTTATTCATAAACTCCACCACTTTCTAATAATATACTACATATATTTTATCACAAATATATAAATAGTTAAGGATTTTTTAATAATTTAATTTATATCATTAGCAACTGATAAGTCACCATCAACAATTAAATTATATTTTCTAAATATCAAATCAATGAAAAATACCAATACGACTGAAAGCCCGATTGCTAAAGCAATAGATATCCAACTTTCAAAACTATAGTTCATTTCAGCAAGTGTTTGCAACGGTCCAACTAAACCAGATGAACCCATACCTGCTCCAAATCTTGATGTTTCTGTATTTAAAGTCAATACAATAATTGGTGATAATATCGCCGATGCAATAATTGTAGGTAGCCAAATAATTGGTTTCCTTAAAATGTTTTTAAATTGAAGCATTGATGTTCCAAATGCAATTGATAATACCATACCAATATTATTATCTTTTCTAGATTGAACTGCAAATCCGATCATTTGAACTGTTGTGCCTACTAGTGCTGCTCCTCCTGCTATCCCATTTAAATTGATTGCAATCGCAATAGCTGCACTTGAAATTGGAGATGTTAATAACATACCCATAACAACAGCAATGATGATTGTCATTGGAAATGGTGCAATCATAGTTGCATTTTGAATTCCACTAGAAATTAAATCTAATACAAATCCAATAGGTCCACTAATTCCTAACGTTAAGACTAAAGCTATGATAGATCCTAATAAAGGAACTAATAAAATATCAATAGGTGTTTTTCTAATTAGGACTTTCTTTAAAATAAAAATACCAAGAACAACGACTAAATAAGTTGTTACTGGATCATTATTAATACCTACAACGATACCTGTACCAAATTGATATTTAAAACTTGTTGCAATACCACCCATGACAGCAGCAACAACCATCTTTAAACCATCCATTTTTAAGCTTAAAGCAATTCCCATACCAATACCAACACCCATTAAAGAAAATAAGGCTGAGTAAAGTGTAAATTCAATTAAATCTATATTTAGTAATTTGCCAAACTGTTGAAAAATGACCGCAATGATTAATGTCGCAAACAATCCATAGACCATACCATTTAAAGTTGTCATTAAAAAGCTTCTTAGTTTCATATCATCCCTTCTCTCAAAAATAATTTTAACATAAAAAGGCTCGCTTTGTATTAAAAAAGTCTATTAATCGTAATCATTTCTCATAAGTTATTTATAAAATAATGTATAATATGAATAGGAGTGATATGTATATGGCAAAAAAGAAATCCTATTTAAAACAAATCTATAAATATGATGACACAGAAAGATGTTATGTTGTTGAAGTATCTCTTGAGACTTATCAAGAGTTATTTAACGAATGGGATGCTGCACCAACAAGAAAAAAAGATTTAAATTCAGAATTAATTGATTTCATTGAACAAGCAGCTTATGAGATACCTATGAAAAGTAAAGTAAAAATCTCATTTGGTATTCCTTTGAATAAAAAAGATGAAAAACTTGAAGCTTCAAGTAAATCTGCAATTTACAACAATTTTAAGATGATCATCCATTTCATTAATAAAACATTACGTGTTAATAATAGAAAAGTAATGACTTATTTATCATTTGCGTTATCATTTATTACATTATCATATTTAACCATTTCCTTTATTGTAGATAATCTAGGATTTACAATTATTAGAGAAGGCTTAATGATTGGTGGTTGGTTTTTAATGTGGGAATCATTCTCACTATTCTTCTTTGATAGTTATGAAGTACGAAATCGAAGAAAAAGATATCAAAGATTCTTAGATTCTGATATAGAGTTTAGATATATTGACGATGAAGCCAAAGAAAATTTAGACAAGATAAACACTTAAATATTTTAAGTGTTTTTTTTATATTAAATTGTCATACATGTTATACTAATAAAAAATACTAAGGAGTTTTACAATGCTTATTAATCCAAGTCTTAGAAGTAATTTCTTTACAAACGCTCATCCTATCGGGATTAAAAAAAATATGGAAAACTTAATTAAAGAAGTTAAAACTTACCCT
This sequence comes from Mariniplasma anaerobium, assembly GCF_016865445.1. Classification (GTDB taxonomy): domain Bacteria; phylum Bacillota_I; class Bacilli_A; order Acholeplasmatales; family Acholeplasmataceae; genus Mariniplasma; species Mariniplasma anaerobium. The sequence continues at coordinate 1,161,772 of NZ_AP024412.1, forward strand.
TCATTTAAAGGACCTAAAAATGTCTTAATTTTAGGTGGTTCTTCTGGTTATGGACTAGCCTCAAGAATCAGTTTAGCTTTTGGCTCAAATTCAAACACCATTAATGTTTCTTTTGAAAGAGCAGCAAGATCTAATCAAAGTGGTTCTGCTGGATATTGGAACAATGTCTTTTTTAGATATTTTACCAAAGATAGTCAGCAAAAACATATGGATTTCAATGGTGATGCCTATAGCCTTGAGATGAAACAACAAGTTCTAGCTTATGTTAAAGAAAATTTTGGAACACTTGATTTAATCATTTATTCACTTGCCTCAGGTAGACGAAACAATCCTGAAACAGGACATATTGTCAATTCATATATAAAACCTTTAGGTAAAACAGCTGTTGGAAAAACACTTGATATTGCAAATATGGAAGTTGTTGAATTAAGCATTGAACCAGCAAGCGAGCAAGAAACTAAAGATACAGTATATGTCATGGGTGGTAGTGATTGGAAAGATTGGATTGATTTCTTTGATCAAAATGAAGCTTTATCAAAAAACTTTAAAACTATTTCTTATACATACATTGGCGGTAAAAACACAGATGAAATATATCGAAGTGGTACTTTAGGCAAAGCTAAAGAAGACTTAGAGCTAGCAGCATATCAAATGAATCCTATATTAAAAGAAAAATATCAAGGAGAAGCCTTGATATCATCTAGTAAATCAGTTGTTTCAAAAGCAGGTGTATTCATTCCGCAAATGCCTATCTATGTGGCTTGTTTATTTGATGTTATGAAAGCTCACGAAGTTCATGAAACGACCTTAGAACATAAATATAGACTCTTTAAAGATATGGTCTATGGACACAAGCGCATCCTTGATGAAAAAGGTAGACTTCGCTTAGATCATAGAGAAATGCAAGATGAAATCCAAGATGAAACACAAAAGCTTATGAACTCACTTGATGATCAAGCTATTCTAGAGCTAAATGGAACAAAAGAGTTCTTAAAAGAATTCTATCAAATCAATGGATTTGATATGGATGGTGTTGATTATGAAAAAGATGTAGATTTAGATCAATTAATTAAGACCTATAAACCTGATAATTATATTTTTTAATTAAAAAAAACTATATCTTCAAGATATAGTTTTCAGACTGTAGACAAAAGGACTTTTCAAAAACGAGTTTTCGTTATGAATCGTCCTTTTTTTGTTTTTTGTGGATAAATATAAAAAAAAGATCTCTATTTGCTCGATATCAATAATAAAGTAAAGCTATGTCCACATTAATGCGGCTAACTTTTTCAAATTATACATACTAAAAATCATGAAGCTTCGATCTTCATTCTTTTGACGTCCCCTTAAATAGGTAACACCTAGACAGTGATTCATCTTTGAAATCCCAAAAACTCTTTCAACTGATGATTTTCTTTTGGGATAAAGCTCCCTTCCAATCTCTGAGAGTCTCGTTTCTTTGATTAAAGGATTTACATACTCTAATTGATGTCTTGTTAAACTTCTTGTTTTTTGATTTGTACACTGTGCTTTAAATGGGCATTCTATACAATCTTTAACACGTGTCTTGTATTCACGGTATCCTAGTTTATTGGTTCCTCTGTAAGTTAGTATCTTTTCATTAGGACATATATAATAGTCATGCATTTCAATATAATCAAATCTATTCTTTGTAAGGTGCCGTTCTCCATTTAGACCTATAGAACCATCTTTTCCTTTAGGCCGTTTATATGGCAATACAGGTAGGACTTTTCGCTTATATATTTCATTAAGAAGAATTGGATTATCATATCCAGAGTCCATGACTGCCACTTTAACTTCCTTATGGGTATCTAGATAGTTAACTACTGTATCTAATCCTGTTATACTATCATGAAGGTTTCCTGCAAACATCTCAGAGGATAAAACCCAACCGTTCTCATCGCTGATCACTTGATTGCTGTAGGCTAATTGTCGCTCTTTTTCACCTTTATGAAACATCCCGCAATCTGGATCAGTTAAACTGATGATTGCTTTCTTTGGGCTATCATAATCAATGATTTTCTTACCTTCTTTTAGTCTAAGTTCATTAATTTCTTCATGGAGCTGTTTAACATATTTATGTGTTGAATCATTGATTAAGATATCATTAACACGTCTTTTATTGGCATATGCTTTAATATGTGTTGAATCGACAAAGATGTTATCCATCTTGACTAACTTTAAGTTCATTGCTTGATATAAAATGGTGTTGAAAATTTCTTCAAATATATCTGTGTCTTTAAATCGTCTAACGTAATTTTTTCCAAATGTTGAGAAATGAGGAATGTCATCGGAAAAATCATATCCTAAAAACCAACGATATGCAACGTTTACTTCGATTTCTTCAATCGTACGTCTCATCGAACGAATGTTAAATAAATATTGAATAAAGACAATTTTAAATAAAACGACTGGATCAATTGAAGGTCTGCCCATATCATCTGAATATAAATGCTCGACAATATCATAGATAAAATCAAACTGCATCACTTTATCCACCTTGCGGACTAAATGATTTTGTGGGACAAGTGAATCAATATCAACGACTTGTAGATTCTTGGTGTTGTTTTTTTGATCTCTATTTAACATATATAAGCACCACCTTATACATATATTTTACCACTTACCTATATATTTATATATAGGTAAAAGTGATTTTTTAGAGACATAAAAAAAGAGGAGGACTCAGAACGCCTTTTAGAACCTTAATAGCTCACGCGTTTTTAAGCAGTCTAAGCCGCACATTTTAAACTGGTCCTCACATTTGTATTTTATCACTTTTGTAAAAAAAATACCATATCCGAAGATATGATACTTTGTCTACAGCCTGAAAACTATATCTTCAAGATATAGTTTTATTTTTTTATACACGCTTATAAGCAGTATAGCTTTCTACTACTTTTGTATTAGGTTTTACAACTACAAAAGCCTTTGGTTTCAATGACACCTTGATAAAGCCTGCCCAAAAATCAATGATTTTGCCATCACCTAAAATGATATCAAAATTAGAAAAGTTCATGATTTTAGAATCCGCTATTAAAATATCTTCTATGACTTCTTTGTCTGTTGGATTCATAAATACTAAAACCGTATCATCAACGTTATCTGTTTTTCTTTCAAATGCAATAATTTTTTCAGCCCTAGTTGAGATAAAATCTCCTATTTTTAATGCTCTTTGATTTTGATGCATATGAATTAAGGATTTAGTCCATCGATATGTTTCATTTGAGTCATTGACCATATCCCATCGCATAGGTGCTCTTGATAGTGGTTCATTGCCACCTTCCATACCAAGTTCTGTGCCATAATAAACATTAGGTGAACCCGGTAAAGTAAATTGCAACACTTGTGCTAATTTACGATCTTTATCATCTTTGATTTGATCTGTTAATCTTGCTGTATCATGGTTATCTAGAATCAACCAAGATTTTAGCAACCCTTCCATATTAGAATCAGTAATCATTTGATCTAAATACGTGTTAGCTTGTTTTGGTGATAAATCACCATTGATTGCTCTTTTAGTTAATTCTCTAAAAGTAAAATTCATAACTCCATCAATTGAATCTAACCAATCCTTAGGGTAATTCCAAATTTCACCAACTACTAAACTACCCTTTTTTTCATCATGAGCATTTTCAGTTAACTCAGATAAAAACTTATAACCAATATCAAATGCAACATCTAATCTCCATCCATCAATTCCATTTCTTAAATAACTTCTAATCACTGAATCTTTTGCACGATATAAATAATCTCTTACTTTTTCGTTTTCTAAATTCCATTCAGGCATGCTAGGTACATCAGCCCATAGTCTAACACCATGAGGATATTTTTCATTAAAGTCAAACCAATCATGTTTATCACTTTTTGGATCTTGAGCTTCTATGTATATAGGATTGTTAATCCCTACATGATTAAAAACTCCATCTAAAATGATTTTCATGTCTTCTTGATGTAGTCTGTCACATAGTTCTTTTAAGTCTTCTGCTGTGCCATATTCTTTTGAAATCTTCATATAATCAGAGGCATCATACTTGTGATTAGAAAGAGATTCAGGAATTGGATTTAAATAAAGAACATCTACACCTAAATCTTTAATATATTTTAGTTTTGAAATAACACTCTTTAAATCTCCACCCCAATATTCTAATTCATGTTCCCAATATTTTACATCTTTATTAAAAGGACCTGGCTTAGGAGTTTCATCCCAAGCTTTTAATACTTTAGGATATTTGTATAAATCTTTTTTAATCTCTAGGTTTTCACTTGGCGCAAATCGATCAACTAATATTTGATATACGATTGCTCCATTTCTGAAATCTTTTTCTCTTTTCGAAAACTTTTTGACTTCTTTTTCTACTCTATTTTTATAAAGATTACTCATAAAATCACCTCAACCATATTATAGCATAATAAAAAGGCACATTGTTGTGCCTTTTTTATGCCATGCTTGTTTATGTGAATTGTGATTATTTTAATAATAGTTAATCATAATAAATCGTTTGTTTATAGACAAACCCATAATCATCACTCGCATATACATCAAATGTATCACCAACAAAAACCTGTAAGGTGTTCACATATGTATAAAGATGTAAAAATTGATCTTCTTTAATACTATTGATTTTAATATATGCATAAATTGTATCCGCTTCTATCTGGTGATCTAGTTTTAAATCCAAGTGATCATCATATGTAGAAGTTTCTATGAGTGTATTATTTTGATCATATTCAAAAATATCAATTGTTTCAAAAGAACTTACAGGATTTAAAGTGATATTTATAGTTAACTCATAACTATGGACATTAAAGTAATCATCAGAGTAATTATGCTCTCCTTTATAATAATAAGTTTGAATACTAGGTTTAGTTATTGTTTGCACATAATTGATGCCTGATTCATAGATTAGACCAATTCTTATACTATTATCTAGTTTCAAACTATCATAATATAAATTAAAACTTATATTTTTTTCATTGTCTTCTTCACTATACATTGATGTTGAATCCGTAAAAGAAAAATTCGTATTAAAATCTATATCTTCTTCATAATAATATCTAATGCCTTGCAAATCAAACGGCAAGTCTTCTATTGATGAATATTCTACTCCATCCGAGACAATTATGACACCTAAAAAATTATCTTCGACAACAGTATCTAAAACTTTAATTTCTTTTATCTTTTTAGATGTAATTTCTTTATCAAAAAATACTTCAATTGTATCATTGATTTTCAACTCATCTATATCTATTAGCGCTTGTGTAACTCTAGAGGTTATAGTAACATCATTAAATTCATCAGAGTTCAAGATGTATACAGTGTTACCTCTATCTGAAATCTCAATTTTTGTATGACTATTATCAAGGCTAGTAATGACTGCTTGAAAAGAATATATTTTTTCTTCGTTTGCTTTTCCAATTGCAATTATCATGCTAGTTAGTGATATGACCATCAAAATCATTGATATAGATAAAAAGATATACGTATTTCTTTTGTTTTTAGTTGTTTTATTTGCTGTATCCAATGTAAAAGTTCTTAACACATCATTATCTAGTAAATCTTCAATTTTACACTCATATATTCCAGCAAGTTTTTCTATAGAATGAATATCAGGAATTGTTTTGCCTTGTTCCCATCTAGATATGCATTGTCTAGTAACAAACAAATGATCTGCAACTTCTTGCTGAGTGTATCCAGATTTATTTCTTAATGATTTTAGATTTTCATGTAAATTATTCATTTTCCCACCTCACAAATTATTATACAACAACCCCTTAAAATATAGTAATTATATTTAGAAACAATTTGTTGCTATAGATAAATGACATAAAAAAATGAGAATTCCATTAGTGTAAAAATACACTTAGAATTCTTGTTTTTTTTAGTAGATAATAAAACACCATAATTATTATTTATATTGTAATTAATTTATGATCACCTTTAATTAATTCAGTTAATGGAATACCCTTATACTCTAACTTGATACCCATAGCTTCTAACTCTTTGTCTACACCTAATTCTTGAGCACAGTGTAAGCATCCACTTACGTTAACACCTATTGCCATTGCTTCTTTTACTAATTCTTGTATTCTCTTGTTTTCTATAATTAATTTTGCAGGTGAACCCCAAACAATAATATTCACTTGATCAAACCAACCTCTTTTTTGTGCATTGATTGTATATAATAACAAAAAGTGTTCTGAAGTTATTGGATCTCCATTAGTCCATAAAACATTAAGTTCATTTTTATTCATTTTCATCTCTCCTCTCTGATCTTGCTTATATCATATCACAGCAAAGTTTTAAAAAGTTATTTTAACGCATAAACATTCATACAAGAACAAAAAAACAATCTTTAATTATAAAAATATCTCATTTCTATTGACAAATTGACACCCTGTCATTTATAATGCTTGTATTGCAACTAAAGGAGATCATATGAAAGCATACATCAATTTAATATTTAAGAAACAATTATTATTTAAAATAATCTTAGCAATCACGATTATCATGTCAATCGCTGGTATTGTTCAACTAAAGCTAAACACTAATTTCTCTAGTTTCTCACCTGATGAATCTATTTATCAAGATCGATTAGATGAAACAACACAAATTTTTGGAGAATTAAACCAATTAATGGTTATTGTAGAAGTTGATACAATCAATCGCACTACATTAGATGACATGAATAGCTTACAAAATGAATTATCAGCTATCAGTGACATTAGTTTCATTCAAGGTGCAGCACCAAATGAATTAATGATAAATGGATCTGCTGTAGAATTTGGAGACATCCCTTCTGAAACAGTCATTTCGTATTATGAAAAGTTTGAAGATTTTTCACCTATTAAAATTAATGAGGATACAAATTATTTTGTTTTTACACTATTTATTAGTTCAGATTTCACTAATGCAAGCATCAAAGATATTGAAAATACATTAGAGGATATTTCATATACTTCTTATATTTCTGGTGATTCTTACAATCAATTAAAGATTACTGATTATATTATTAGAATTTTACTTATACTTCCACCACTTGCTTTACTTGTGATTTTTCTAGTGTTTAGATCACAAATGGGAGCAATCAAACCTACGATTTTAAGTCTTTTGCCTGCAGGCATTGGTTCATTGTGGACATTTGGTCTCATCGGATGGATTGGAAATGAAGTTTCAATTTTGACAGCTGTTGTCCCAATATTTATTATCGTTATAGGGAGTGCAGATGGACTTCATTTCATGAGCCACTATCAAGATGACAAAGCTCAAGGCATGGATGACAAATCAGCTTTATTAAGCACTTTAAAGTTAGTTGGTATCCCAATGGTTGTGACTACATTAACTTCGATTGCAGGATTTTTATCATTGTTATCAATGAATACATCTAGTATCAAAGATTTAAGTATATATTCAGCTGTTGGTATCTTACTTGCAGGACTTGCTACTTGGTATGTCCTACCACTTATCCTTTCTCATGGTTTAAATGTCTCAAGAAAAAGAAATCCTCGTTATAAATTAAATCTTTCACAAGGATTAAAAAAACTTTCAGGTATACCAAGTTTAATTATTGTATTGGTCATTATCATTGTTACTGCTTTTTCATTTAGTCATATTAATAATGAATTTAATATGCTAATGCTATATAAAGATTCAACCATAGTTGCACAGAATGCTGCAAAAGTTTCAGAAGTTAATGGTGGCAGTATACCAGTTTATGTCTCTATAAAAACTGATGGTGATGTAATCACACTAGATGCACTTCATGAAGTATCAGTTGTTGTAGATCAACTCAACACATTAGATGAAGTCAATAAAGTTGTTAATCCATTTGAACTGATTCAAATCATCTATGAAAATCAGTTTAATGGTGATATTCCTAATGATATCGTTTTAAATAATATTTATATGACTTTATCAAGCGACCCAAATAGTACAATTAACGATTTAATCTCTCTTGATTCTAATGTTGTTCGTTTATTAGTGTTTCCTGCTGATTTAGAAAATAATACTCTAGATGTCATTGAAACATCCGTTGATGAATTAAATTTGGATACGAATGTGACTGGTGTGCAATATTTAATGAAAGATCTAAATGATTCGATTTCACAAATGCAAATCAATAGTATTATATTAGCTTTAAGTATTGTCATCGTGATGTTAGTTATTACGTTAAAAAGTTTTAAAGTTGCTTTATTCAGCATGATTCCTATTATCATCACAGTGATTAGCTTATATGGGTTTTTAGGATTAAGTGGCATACCACTAAACATAACAACTGTTATTATATTCAGCATCACCATAGGTGTAGGAATTGATTACGCAGTGCATTTCAGTAGTTTGTACAAATACTATTTAAAAGATAATAGTAATGACCAAGCAATTGAAAAGGCATATCATAGTTCTTCTCGTCCTATTATCACCAATGCATTTGGGATTTCCTTAGGATTTAGTATCCTAATGTTTTCTCCACTCACAATTCATTTTAATGTATCTGTCTTAATGTGGGTTAGTATGGTTGTAAGTGTATTATTAACTTTAACACTTCTTCCATATATATTTCATATAACAAGGAGGAAACATCATGCCTAAAGATATGTTTTTTAATATTCCTGAAGAAAAAAGACAAATGTTTGTTCAAGTAGCTGTTGAAGAATTTTCAACAAAGTCATTTGAAGAAGTTAGTGTTAACTCTATTATTAAAAAAGCAAATATTTCAAGAGGTTCTTTTTATACATATTTTGATAATCTAGAGGAACTCCTTCACTATATTATGCAACCTGTTAAAGATGAACGCATTAAACATATTAAGGATTTTTTAGATGAGTCAAATTCTAATTTTTTTGAATTTGTAAGAAAACTATTTTTATATGACTATGATAAATATAATCAAAATGGAACACATTCTTTATTTAAAAATTATATACACTTTATACAAGTCGTTAAAAAAGGTAGTCTTAAGGATAATTTGATTAAAGATTTTCTTGGGACTTTAAGTGATCCTGATTTTTTAAAATTGAAAAATGTACTAGCAAAACCACTTGAATTAAGCGAAGATGAATTCTTTGATCTAATAGAAGTATCTCTTATATTAATGGTAAATACATTTATTAAATCTGAAAATGAACATTTGAATAAACGTGAAACTATCTCAATTTTTAATCATAGAATCACTCAATTAGAATTTGGAGTAAGAAAAAGAAGTTAACTATGAAAAAGTGATCTAAAAAGATCACTTTTTTTATTGTATTTAAAAAAATAATAGTGTAATACGCATCCATTCATTAATCAAACTGACGTTGCGAAAATTGTATCTTTTCACCATTTTTTATAAAATAGATGATTGCAGCATTATCATGTGTTGTTTCAAAACTTACTATTTCTCCATCAATATTATTCTCATCCATAAATGTTTCATAAAATCTGATAAATATAACACCGTTATCAAAATCAAATGCTGAGAAATCTACTGATATCTCATATTCATTGTTATATTTAACTTTACTAAAAATCCATTTTCCTGGATCACATTTATAATCATCAGATAACAACTCATCACCTGTTATGTTTTGTTCATATAAAATGATTCCATTTTCTGGTTCTATATTTGATGCACTTCCATCAATTACATAAACAACTAACTTATGACTTATAATGATATAATCGTCAACATTGTATTGATAGTCATGACCATAACTAATATCGATATTGACCATATTATTCAAATCATATTTCTTATGATCCAAGCTTATTTGCGCATATCCTGGCCATGTACTACCATCTCCTGTAGAAGTTCCAAGATTAACTCCTTTAATTTCATTAAAAACAAGTAATCCAAAAAAAATAAGAATTGCACCGATAATTATAATTTTAAAATATCTTCTCATATCGTATCCCCTATTTTGTATTATATGCGTAATTATACCATAATTTATTTTAAAAAAAATACCTTGATAATTGATATCTACTTAATGATTTTTTTTAAATGTTAGATAAGATTATAAAAATTAAAAATCCATCTCGAATTAGAGATGGACTTCACATGTTTTGTATGGTCCCCGCGGCCGGGCTCGAACCAGCACGAGCTTTCGCCCACCAGATTTTGAGTCTGGCACGTCTACCAATTTCATCACGCGGGGTTTATATAAGTCTGCTCAAAGAAGCAAACTTATGATAACACGAACATATATAATTTTCAATATATAATCTACATTTCTTTTAAAGATTTAATGCCTAACAATCTTAAAGACTCATTAATAATAATTTGGATTGATCTTGCAAATAATAAATTTGCTTGTAAAACACTTATATCTTCTACAATAATTCGCTCTTTTCCATAAAAACTATTAAATGCTTGAGCTAGACTCATGACATATTTAGATATAACACTTGGTGAGCTCGTATCTTTTGCTCTATGCAAGATATTTGGAAATTGTGCGAGTGACTTAACAATTTCAAAATAATGATCTTGTTTATACACATCAGCATTAACTTGATCAATATCGATGTCATAACCTTTAACGATTGATTCAATTCTTACACTACTATATTGTAGATAAGGACCTGTTTGACCTTCAAATTTAAGCATATTTTCTAAATCAAAATCTACATCTAAATGCTTATCATTTTTTAAATCATTATAGATGATCGCTCCAATAGCAACTGCTTTTGCAACTTCATCTTGATTCTTTAAGTTAGGATTTTTACTCATAATAGCGTCTTTTGCTAATACAATCGCTTGATCAATAACTTCTTCTAAACGTTTGAATTTGCCACCTCTTGTTGACATTTTTTTACCATCAACTAAAACGAGGCCAAAATTGATATGTTCAATATCAAAATTATATCCTAATAAATCTGTTAATTTTTTTAATTGTTTGAAATGAAGTTGTTGCTCGTTTCCTACAACATATAACAGCTTAGTTGCGCCATATGTGCGATAACGATATAAAATTGCAGCTAAGTCTCTTGTGATATAAAGAGTTGCTCCATCGCTACGTTTGATTAGTGCTGGTGGCATATCATCACCAAGATCAACAATAGTTGCTCCATCATCTACTTTTAATAAATGCTTTTGTTCTAATTCTTCAACAGCAGCATCCATTTTATCATTATAAAAACTTTCGCCTGTAAAATAATCAAATGAAACATTTAATAAATCATACATTTGCATAAATTCTTTCATTGATTCTTCTTTAAACCATTGCCAAAGTTCTGTATATACTTCATCATGATCTTCTAGTTTCTTAAATACATCTCTAGCTTGTTGTTCTAAAGTATCATCATTTTTTTCTTCATCATGAAATTTAACATATAGTTTTTGCATCTCTGCAATTGGATTTTTTTGAACATCTTCTTTTTTGCCCCATTTTTGATAAGCAACAATCATTTTACCAAATTGAGTTCCCCAATCACCTAAATGATTGACTGCAACTGTTTTGTATCCTAATTTTTTATAAATTAATTGAATAGAATTTCCTATCATCGTTGATCTCAAATGTCCAACACCAAAACTTTTAGCGATATTTGGTGATGAATAATCCATGACAACAGATTGTTTGTCTTCTAATAGTTGATCTCCATAATGATTTTGTTTTTCAAAAATATTATGTAAAATTTGTTCTGATAGATTTTTACGTTCTAAATAGATATTTAAAAAACCATTCATAAATTCTATACGCTCTACATGCTCAACTAAAACATCATCTTTGATTTTGTCAAAAACAAGTTTAGGATTCATCTTCCACTCTTTAGAAAGATTAAATAAAGGAATAGCTATATCTGCAAATCCTCTTTTAGGTTCTTCTACAATGACTTGTGTTAGATTGTATTTAGATTCAATTTTTTGTTTAATTTCTTGTTTGATAAGTTCTATCATATTTTTTCTTCTTCCTTGTTAAAAAAAAGCACTTATGTGCTTTTAATTATTCAGCTAATAAATCAATTACATCTTCGTAGAAATCTCTTACACTACGATTTAGTAGTTGAGAATCTTCTGCACTTACAACTTCAAATTGATATAAGATTTCGCCATCTTGAAATACGATTAATTGTGGAGTTGTTTCTTTAACGCCTTCATAATCTAAAACAAAATCCTCAAATTGATCTAAATCCTCTGATGGATTAAGATAGTAGATTGTGTCTACATATTGATCCATTTCTAAAGATTCATAGTATTTTTGAAAAGCTCCTATATGAGCTTGACAAGATGTACAATCTGGAGAGCCAATATAAACAAATACTAACGCTTCATCTTCAATGATACTTTTTAAACCTTTTTTAAATAAAGTTGATTTATAATTAACTTCATAAAATGGATGGTCTTCAGTTAAATCATTTGTTGAATATGGTGAATACGCATTATAAATGCTTTCTCTATTTGTTGGTTGTAAAATAATAATTAATGCAACTATTAAGACAAAAAAGCCAACAATTGCTGTAATTGTTATTGGATGAACCTTAGGTTTTACCTTTGTATATTTGTCTGCCATTTCATGTCCTCCTAAATTTCGACTATTACGATTATAGCATAAAATTGTGTGTTTATCAACGATATTATGCCTATTTTAGTGATTATGTAACTAATTTTCAATTAAAGATTTTGTTAAAGATATAATCCGTGTGTTTCAGGTATTGTTTTGGGTTAAATATAGGATTTAACTCATCTATTTTTATCGCTTGATTAATCTCTTGATGGCTTAAAATCAATTCTTTAAATGATATTTGTTCATTCATTGCTTGATATGCTAATTTTTGAATAATATCATATGCATATGTTCTATCAAATCCTTTATCAATTAAAAGATTTAAGACATGTTGTGCATAATTTGCGCCATAAGATAAATTGATGTTTTCTAACATCTTATTTTCATACACAATAAGCTTGCTTAAGGTGTTTGTATATCTATTGAGCATATAATCAATTAAAGTTGTAGAATCAACTAGAATAATTCGCTCAACAGAGGAATGCGAGATATCTCTTTCATGCCATAGGGCAATATTTTCTAAAGCTGGAATTGTATATCCTCTTAAGATTCTTGATAATCCTGTAATGTTTTCACTACTGATTGGATTTTTTTTATGTGGCATTGCAGATGAACCTTTTTGATTGATATCAAAAAATTCACTGACTTCATGAACTTCACTTCTTGATAGATGTCTAATTTCAACTGCCATTTTTTCTAATTGACTGCCTATGATTGCGATTTGTAAAACATATTTGGCATGACGATCACGCTGAAGAGTTTGTGTTGATATATATGCAGGTGTCAATCCTAATTTCTTACTCGCTATTTTTTCTATCTCAGGGTTATTAGCCGCATAATTGCCAACAGCACCACTAAATTTAGATGCTTCAACAAGCTTAGAAGCCTCTACAAAGCCTTGGTAAAGTCTTTTGAAGTCTTCATACCATAATGCGAATTTTAATCCAAAACTAGTAACTTCTGCATGCATGCCATGGGTTCTACCCATAATCGGTGTATCTTTATATAGATATGCTTTTTCTTTAAGAACTTCCATTAAAGCTTTCATATCTTTTTTGATCAATTTATTTGCTTTTTTTAATAACACTCCATGTGCACTATCTACAACATCTGTTGAAGTTAATCCATAATGAAAATACTTTTTTTCTTCTCCTAATGAATTAGATACAGCTTTTGTGAAAGCTACCACGTCATGTTTTGTTTGTTTTTCAATGTCTAGTATATCTTTTAACTTATAATTTGCATTGCTTATTTTCTCATAAGTATCCAAATCAAAAAGACCTAGTTGTTGCCATGCATAGCTTGCTGCAAGTTCAACTTTCAAATATGCATCAAATTTTGATTTGTCACTCCAGATTTTCTTCATCTCAGCTCTTTGGTAACGCTCAATCATCTTTTTTCCTCCTAAAAGATATCTTTAACACAAATTGTTTGCAATCTATCAGGACCTACTGAAAAAATTGCGATATCAACTTTGACTAACTTACTTAATGTTTTTAAATATATTTGTGCGTTTTCTGGTAGGTCTTCAAAAGATTTCACTTGTGTGATATCTTCTTGCCATCCATTTAATGTGATGTAATTTGGAATACATCTATTAAAATCATCAATGTCGGCAGGTACATAATCAATGGTTTGTCCATCTAAATCATAGGATACTGCTATTTGTAATTCATCAATACCTGATAAGACATCAAGTAAAGTAACTGCTAAATAACTCAGGCCACTAACTCTTTTTGAATGACGAAGAACAACGGTATCAAGCCAACCAATGCGTCTTGGTCTTCCTGTTGTTGTACCAAACTCATTTCCTTTAATTCGTATCTTATTTCCTAATTCACTTTTTATCTCCGTTGGCATAAACCCCTCACCAACTCTTGTAGAATAGGCTTTTGTAACACCTAGTGCACCATCTAATAACCATGGAGCAATCCCAGCGTTAACTGGTACAGATGCTGCAGTTGGTGATGATGATGTCACATATGGATATGTGCCTTGATCAAGACAAAGCATCACACCTTGTGCACCTTCAAATAAAATTTTCTTATCTTGTTCTATAAACTCATTTAATAAATATGATGTGTCAATTACATAGGGTCTCATCAAGTCTGCGTATGTTTTATATTCATTAAATACTTCATCAAAATTAAGTTCAGGAAATCCTAGTGAAATAAGTTCTTTGTTTTTTAATATCATTAAATGTTTCAATTCATCATGAAATTTCTTTTCTTGTATGAAACTTGAAACTCTAATACCAATTCTAGCACTTTTATCTGAGTATGCTGGACCAATACCTTTATGGGTTGTACCAATCTTAACATCTTTTTTTATGGTTTCATATGCTTTATCTAATTCTATGTGATATGGCATAACCACATGTGCCCGATCCGATATATAAAGGCTAAATTGATCAACTTTTGCAATTTCAGCTGCAAAAGCTTTAGGATTTATAACCATCCCATTTGCCATAACATTTTCTATTTTTGGATTTAGGATACCTGATGGCAATAAATGTAGGCTATATTTTTTATCATCAAAAACGACTGTATGCCCTGCATTATTTCCACCTTGATATCTAACAACTACGTCTGCTTTTTGTGCTAGATAATCTGTTATCTTTCCTTTACCTTCGTCACCCCATTGAGTACCTACAACAACTAGTCTTTTCATAAAAATCCCCTTTATGTTTTTTGCTACATTTTTATTATAACATTAAACAATATGAAGCACTCAAAAAAATCCTATGATTTATATAAAAATACTGGGTTGTTTATTATCATCTTCTAAAGTATAATTGTTTTAGGTGATAAAACATGAAAATATTATTTTGCAGTGGCGAAGCACATCCTTTCTCTAAATCAGGAGGACTTGCAGATGTATCTTACGCACTCTCAAAAGCATTACAAAAAAAGGGACATGAAGTTAAAATCATAACCCCACTATATCAAAGTCTAATATCAAAAAAAGATACATTTGAAAATATAGGCCAAGCCAAGATCAAAGTTGGTAGTCAGTCTGAAACTGCTACATTTTATAAAACAACTTATGATGGGCTTTCTTATATATTTGTTGATCATGAAAAGTTTTTCAATAAGTCTCGTTATTATGGATACTCTGATGATGCACTAAGATTTACTTTTTTCAATTTAGCTATCTTAGAGTATATAAAACTTACTAAAAACTATCCTGATATCATTCATGCTAATGACTGGCAAACAAGTTTAGTTCCATTTTTCTTAGATGTCTTTTATAGACGCATAGATCAATCATTTAAAAACATAAAAACATTATTATCAATTCATAATCTAGAAAAACAAGGCGCATTCCCAATGGATATAGAAGCGCTCTTTAATCATAAAAATTTCACTTATATACATATGAATCAAGTGAACTTCTTAAAATGTGGTATTATGCGTGCTAATGCGATTAACACTGTATCAGAAAATTATAAAGATGAGATCTTAACAAGATTTTATGGGTTTTCTTTAGATGGTCCACTAAAATCTAGACAACATGATTTATACGGCATTCTAAATGGATTTGATGATGAATTGTACAATCCTAAAAATAATGAAAATATTTATCAAGGATATGATGAAGAAACACATACGATTGGCAAAAAAATTAATCGTAAAGAACTCATAAAAACTTTAAAATTAACTCCAGGATTAAATATCCCAATCGTTTCATTTATCCATCGTTTTGCTAGACAAAAAGGATTGGATATTATGATGGAAGTACTAGAAGATTATTTAAAAATCGGAGCATTTTATTTTATAGCAATCGGTTCTGGTGATGCTTTATATGAATCATATTTTATGAAACTTCAAAAGAAATATCCTGAATTTGTTTATTATAACGAAGGCTTTGATGTTAATTTAGAGCAAAAAGTTTATGCTGCATCAGATTTATTTATGCTACCTAGTTTATTTGAACCATGTGGGTTAAATCATATGGTCGCGATGAAATATGGTGCACTTCCAATTGTTAGAGAAACTGGTGGATTAAAAGATACAGTAACTCCTTACAATAAGTTTAGTGGTATTGGTGTAGGATTTACATTCAAAAATTATAATAAATCAGAGTTTGTAGAAGCAATTGACCAAGCTTTAAACTTGTATCATGAAGATAAAGAAGCTTTTAATTCAATGGTTCGTCAGGCGATGCATATTAAATATTCAGTGTCAAAAATGGCTTCTCAATATGAAGAACTATATAATAAAATATTAAATTCTTAGTCATAAAGAAAAAGCACAAATCAATTAAGATTTGTGCTTTTCTTATGATTTTTCTTCAATTTTTTCTTTTAAATTTGGATCAAACTTTTTATCTCTTATCATTTGGATTTCTTCCAAATATGGTGCATTTTTTTCTATATAGGGTGTTTCTAATATTTTTGGAATATCTAAGAAATCTTTATGATAAACAACTTTCATAAGTGCATCATATCCAATATGACCAAAGCCAATATTTTCATGTCTATCTTTACTTGCACCTTTTTCATTTTTTGAATCATTAATATGAAATACTGATATATATGATGCGCCGACAACTTTGTCAAAATGTTTAATAACACTATCAAAATCATTTTTTACATCATATCCAGCATCATGCGTATGACAAGTGTCAAAACATACACTAACTCTATCTTTATGATCAATGAGATCAATAATTTCTTTTAATTCTTCAAATGTTTTACCAACTTCATTACCTTTACCAGCCATTGTCTCTAAAGCAATTTTCACTTTTAAATCTTTTGTGTTTTCAATCACTTCATTCAAACCTTCAGAAATCCATTTGATGGCTTGAGGTCTATCTTTTCCAACAGCACTTCCAGGATGTAATACGATTTGATCTGCATGCATATATGCAGTTCTTTTAATTTCTTCAGTTAAGAATGAAACTGCAAATGCTCTTTTTTCTTCACTAGGATTTGCTAGATTCATAATATATGGTGCATGAACAACAACATTGTGTGGATCAAAACCTATCTCTTGCATATACGTAAGTGCTTCTTGGACTTTTAAAAGACTAGTATCTTTTCTTCTTGTATTTTGTGGTGCACCTGTATAAACCATTAATGCATTTGCTTTATAACTAGCTGCTTCTTGAACTGAAGCTAAAAACATATCGTCACCAGACATGGATACATGACTACCGATTTTTACCATATAGTTCATTCCTCCTAGCTTGTTTTTTTGCTGTTTGTACTTCTATTTTGTTCTTCTTTTTATAGTTAGGTTTAACTCTACCTGGTTTTTTAATAGATTTGATAGCTTGTTTTTCAGCATCAGAAATCGTTTTTGCTTTACGTTGTTTTTTAATGAGTCCTTCATTTGTAATGATATACTCTTTAAAATCAACAAGTTTTCTAAGTTTTTCTACTTTTCTATGATCATATACACTTAAGAAAGTGATTACTTTACCAGAACTATGCATTCTACCTGTTCTACCACTTCTATGCATAAAGAATTCTAAATGATGTGGGAGATCAAAGTGAATCACATGTGATATTTCAAAATCAAGCCCTCTTGCTCCAAGATCTGATGTAACAACATATTGATATCTATGTGCTTTAATTTCTTCTATGACTTGTTTTCTTCTTTTGACACCTAAGCTTGATTTAAAACTAATAACATTTAATCCCATTTCATGCAATGCTTCATAAACTATATCTTGATTTTCTTTTTTACTAACGAAAATAAAACATGTAAATGGATTAATATTTGCAATTACTTTTTTCAAACTTTCTAGTCTATCTTGATATTTGATATTGATTAGTTGATATTCAATATCTAAATCATGATCTTTTGTTGTATCTATTAAATCATATTGTCCAAAATAAGATTGAATAAAAGGTTGCATTTGACTTGTTATAGTCGCAGAAAAAAGCATAATTTTTGCTTGAAGTAACATAGGTAGAACTTGATCGATAAAGCTCATGAAATCTTCGTCAAACATCATATCTGCTTCATCTAGTACAAAATACTTAGTTTTCTTAAATTTCAAGACTTGTTCATCAATCGCAAATAATTTTAATCTATTTGGCGTTGCAATAACAATGTGTGGTTGTGCTTTTTTTAACCAACTTATTTCTCTTTGTTTGTCACTACCACCATAATAAGCTTTTACAATAAATCGATCATCAATTTCCAATAACATTTGATGAACTTGAATAACAAGTTCATTAGTTGGAACGATAATGATTGCTTGAATTTCTTGTTGTTCAAGATTTAATCTTTCTAAAATAGGTAGTAAATAAGCATGCGTTTTACCCGTACCTGTTGGAGCGAGTCCAACTAAGTGTTTTTTATGATCGATATGACTAAAAACACCATCTTGAATGGGTGTCGTTGTTTCATATCCTAATTGTTTAAGTTTTTCTTTTATATACATATAATCACCATTAATAATTATAACATAATTATGTAAAATCTCCTGTTTTAAAACAAATATACGTTATAATATAAATGGTGATGAAAATGAAAGTAATTGAATTAACACCAAGAGGCTATTGCCATGGTGTTTTAAATGCAATGGCTATGGTTAAAAAAGTAGTTAAAACCCCTTCTTATCCACGGCCAATATATATATTAGGACAAATTGTTCACAATCAAAAAATAACAGATGCCTTTAAAGAATATGGTGTCATTTCTCTAGATCAAAAAGGCAAAACAAGAGTTGAGATGCTTGATGAAATTAATGAAGGAACAGTTATTTTTACAGCGCATGGTATTAGTAGAAAAGCCATTGATAAAGCCAAAGAAAAAGGATTGACTTATCTTAATGCAACTTGTAGAGATGTATTAAAAGTTCATCATGCTGTTGAAAAAAAATTAGCAGAAGGATATAAAGTCATCTATATAGGGCATCGTAATCATCCTGAACCAGAAGCTGTTTTGGATATTGATTCATCTATTTTATTTGTTGAAAATGAAAAAGATGCACTTTTACTACCTAATGACTTAGTCAATGAGAAAGTTTTTGTAACTAATCAAACAACTTTATCTTTATACGATATTGAATCAGTTTTAAAAATTATTGAATCAAAATATCCAGACTATGTTTTTGATAATGAAATTTGTAACGCAACTTTAGTTAGACAACAAGCTGTTATGGATCAAGAAGTTGTTGATTTAATGTTAGTTGTTGGCGACACTTTAAGTTCTAATTCAAATAAACTAGCTCAAGTATCTAAAAAAGCAAAATCAATACCTTCTCACTTAATAGCTGGTATAGAAGATATCAATCTTGATTGGCTTTCTGATATTAGTTCAGTAAGTGTAACTTCTGGAGCATCTACACCTACAAAAGTCACTGAAGAAGTCATAGCATTTTTAAAACAATATAAAAAAGATGATCCCAATACATGGCATCATCAAACTCAATTAAAAGAACAGGACGTTTTATAACGTCCTTTTTTAATGCTTTTTAAATAGCTTTTCTTCTCTTTTTGTAAATTCTTGATAGTTAAATAACGTAATATCAATTTTCAAATCCTTTTTTTGCAAGATTTGTGATAAAGATACTCCAGCTAGACGTATAGGCTGATTTTCATAATGCTTTTCAAATAAATTTAAGATATGATCATGAATAATATCATAATCATCGGTATAGTCATCAAAAGTTATAGATCGAGTTATTGTATTAAAATCAGTATCTCTTAATCTAATACCTACTGTTCTACAAACTAATTCATCTTTAACTAATCTTTGGTAAGATGTTTTAAGTTGATCTACGATTATTTCAAATACTGCATCAAACTCATCCATCGGATAATTAAACGTTGTTTCATTACTAATTGATTTAGCAATCCCATATTTATCTGGATCAATGATATCACTACTCTTACCTAAAATATGCTCTAAATAATTTTGATATGATTGCTCACTCATAATTGTTAATATTTTATCTTTATGACTTTCTTTAGTGAAGTCTCCAATTGTCATAATCCCTAAATCCATAAGTCTTGGATAGGTTTTCTTTCCTATGCCAAACATATCTTTAATTGGAAGATTAAATAGTTTATTGACAATGTCTTTTTTTCTTAAAACAGTAATGCCCATTGGTTTTTGCATATCAGATGCCATTTTAGCAAGAAATAATGTTGGCGCAATCCCAATTGAACAGGGTAGTTTATGTTTTTCATAAAGACCTTGTTGTATCTCCTTTGCAAGTTCCAAAGGATGTTTAGTTTTTGAAGCCTCAGTCATATCCACATATGCTTCATCAATGGATCCAGGTAGCATTAAATCTGAATAGGTTTTTAAATATTCAAAAAATATATGAGAGTATTTTCTATACAATTTAAACTCAATAGGAACAACAACCAATTTAGGATAAAGTCTAAAAGCATCATTCATATTCATTGCAGAATGGATGCCATGTTTTCTAGCTAAATAGTTAGATGTTGAGACAACGCCTCTTCTGGAAGTTGACGACCCACCGACGACAAACACTTTATCTTTTAGATATGGCTCTTTAATAACTGCACAACTACAAAAAAAGGCATTTAAATCGATATGAAATATGATTTTAACGTTGTTTTTCATTAAATGACTTCCTTTCAATGCGTTTTTATAGTATAATAACAATGATTGAATAAACGAGGTGAAATTTATGGCAAAACACGAAGTAAAATCAACTAAAACCACAAAAAATCATTACCACAATCCGACAGAGCAATGGTGGGGAAAATTTGTTGTTTGGTTACTACTTTTAGGTATGGTTGGAGCAATCATTATTGGTTTCATTATTGCAGTCATTAGTGGAAACGGATAACAGATTAAATAGTTATAAGAATATAGGTGATGATTCACCTTTTTTCTTTATCTACTAATGATTTAACAACATTTTGGCTTGTTCAATAGCAAAATGACTTAATTTTTCATCACTTAACATAAGAGCAATCATTTCAATGCGTTCATTCATATCAAGTCTATTGATATGCGTAACCATTCTTTGGTTCTCTTTTATTTTATGGATACCGTAATGATGATCTGCTTTTGCAGCTACCTGAGGTAGATGAGTAATGACAATTAATTGCATATTTTTTGATAAATCTTTCATCTTTTGTGCAACTTTTGCTGCTGTACGTCCACTAATTCCAATATCGATTTCATCTAAGACTAACATAGAAAGACGATTTGCTTTTGCATAGACGCTTTTTAATGCAAACATAAATCTTGCACGCTCGCCACCACTTGCAACTTTTGCTAATGGCTTGACTGGTTCGCCTTCATTTAAAGAAATCATGAATTCAACTTGATCTAATCCCGATTCTAATAATTGAGTTTCAAGTTTATCAATTGGATCAAAGATAATATCAAAAATAGATTTGTCTAAATCTAAATCTTTTAATTCTTCTATCATTTCACTTGCTAATTTTTTAGCAAGTTTTTTTCTTAAATTACTTAACTTTAATCCAACTTCAAATGCTTTATCAAAGGCATCATCAACTTCTTTTTGTGCTTCTTTTAAATATTGATCAAAATCTGTAATCATTAAAAGTTCTTTTTTTATTTCATGTGTATAATCAATTAAATCATTGATATCTTTTTGATATTTCTGTTCAATTTTTTCTAAATCATAATGTCTTTGTTGCATGAAATTAAAATGCTCTTGATCAAAGTCTAAATTTTCTATTTGTTGATATAAAATTGATTTAACATCATCAATTTCATAATAACTAGAAGATAGTCTATCAAACATATCATGATATGCTTGATCGATGTCCTTTATTTTTTCTAATGAAAGGGCTGCTTCATAAATATGATCAATTTGATGTGCTTCACCATCCAGATACTCATATGCTTCATGAAATTGATTCATTATTTTATCATAGTTTTTTAGTTTATTTAATTCTTCTTCTAAATTTTGTTTTTCATCAGGTATAAGTTGGTAAGCATCAAGTTCTTTAATTTGATATTCTAAAAAAGACTGTTTTTCTACAGACTCTTGTTTTTTATTTTTTAATTTTGTAAATTCACTTTTCTTATCAATATAATTGCTTCTTTTAATTAAATAAGCATTTAATATCTCATCAATTTTATGTTGATCTACTTGGTCGATAAAACTTAAGTAATAACTCTTATCAAATAATGTCATAGAATCATTTTGTTGATGAATATCACCTAAAGTTAACATAATTTCTCTAAGCTTATTTAAGGTGACTGTTTCATCATTGATTTTCATTTGATGGCGACCACTTGCATCTACATCACGTCTAACAGTGATAAATTGATTGAGTCCAAGAAGTTCTTGTTGATATGTAGTTAATTCGAATTCTCCGATAACTACAGCTTTTTGTTCGCCATATCGAATCATCGTTTGATCACTTCTTTTACCAAACAATAAATGAAGCGATTCTAAAATAATGGTTTTCCCAGCACCAGTTTCACCTGTAAGTGCTGTAAGCCCATCATCAAAAGTGATTTCAAGATCTTCAATTAACGCAAAATGACTAACTTTTAATGATCTTATCATAAAACTTCTCCAATCATCTCTTTAAAATCTTTATGGCTATATTTGCTACCATCTATATGCAAAACATATTCTTGATTACCTTTTTTGCCTTTAATATGGGCTTTTTTTAAGTTAATGATGTGATATCCCATCTGATCAATTTCAAAAATTACATGATTTAAAATGTTTTTATACATTTTTTTATCTTTAATAACACCTTTAAAATGATTATGCCCTGCCTCAAATTGTGGTTTTATTAAGGCAACCATTTCCTTGTCAAAACCTTTTAAGTGATTTAGAATAGGTAAAATTGACGTAAATGATACATCAATTAAACATACATCTACCTTTGGTACATCTACATCCAATATATTTGTTTGTTCAAATAGTTTAATACGTTTATCTTTTTTGAGCTCAATATCCATTTGATCAGTTCCCACATCATATGCGTAAACTAATGATGCTCCTTGTTTTAAAGAACACTCTGTAAATCCACCAGTAGATGAGCCTATGTCCATGACTATTTTACCATCGAGCTTCATATCAAATTCGATAAGAGCATGATGCAACTTTTCCCCTGCACGGCTAACGAAATGTGCTTTTTCAATACATTTTATCAAATCAGTGTCATTTACTTGATATCCTGGCTTAAAAATTTCTTTGTCATTAACTAAAACAAGACCACGTTTTATATAATCCGTGGCCTGAGATCTAGATTTTACAAGTTCTTTTGAAACCATATATTGATCAAGTCTCACTTCATCAAATCCTTTATATGTTTAATAATGGAATCTTTATCCATATGACATTTCTTTAATACATCTTGGTAATGTCCATGTTCAACAACCATATCTGTAATAGACATTTCTACTATTTTATGTTTAAGTTCATGTTTTGCCATATATTTTAATATCATTGGATATAATCCACCAATATTAGATGCTTCTTCATAAACAAGAACTTTAACATCTTTACTCAATATATCTTTTAACATATGTTCATCAATTGGTTTAATAAATCTTGCATTAATGATTGTAGCATCAATACCTGATTGATCAGCTGCATCTTTTAATAAATCCAAACTTGGACCATACCCAATTAATACAAGTGGATCAATGCCTTTTTTAAAATATGTCCATACTGGTTTTATAGTGTTAAATTTAATGTCTTCTTTTATATCATGTGAAACTCTACCTCTTGGATATCTAATAACAAATGGATGACTTTGATTCACAAAACCATAATATAATAAATCAAATGCTTCTTGTGCATCATAAGGCATCGTAATTACAAAATTAGGCATTAATCCAAACATAGATACATCAAATAAACCTTGATGTGTTGATCCATCTTCACCAACAATACCTGCTCTATCAATACCAAATACTACGTGATGATTTGATCGAGCAATATCATTTAATATTTGATCAAATGCTCGTTGACTAAATGTGGCATAAAGTGGATAGAATACTGGCACACCTTGATGTGCCATCATGGCAGCCATGGTTGCTCCATGTTCTTCTGCTATACCAATATCAAAATATCGATTTGGATATTTCTTTTCAAAATTATCCATCTTAGTTCCAACTGTCATTGCAGGCATAATAACAAATGTTTCTTTAAATGTTTGTAGTTGATCTAATCCAGCAGCAATACACTGACTCCATGTAATACCTTCTTTAACTTTATGAGAGACTTTAGAGACTCCATGATACGTCCCAATACTGTCGTTTTCCGCATCCTTATGCCCTTTTCCTTTATCTGTGATAATATGAAGGACAACACTTTTTTTAATTTTAGAAATGCGTTTTAAGTTATAAATTAAACCTTTTAAATCATGCCCATCAATTGGACCAATATACATATATCCTAGATCTTCAAATATGTTTTTTCTTTGTAATAAAGTTCTAACACTTCTTTTTATTCTAGATAATATTCTTAATATAATATCAGGCAATATACGTTGCCATATTCTTTTAGATTTAATAACAACTTTGTTACTTCTAAATCTTATGAGTGCTTTTGATAAAGAACCAACACTTTTTGATATACTCATTTGATTATCATTTAAAATGATAATCCCTCTTTTATTAGGATCATTACCCAACAAATTAAGTGCTTCTACGCTCATACCATTCATGATGGATGCATCTCCAATAACGGCTATACCTTCACCATCTTCATTTTTCATCATTTTTGCATATAAAAGACCATATAGTGCAGACATCGCAGTTCCTGCATGTCCACTTTCCCACATGTCATGTATTGACTCTTTATAATTGATATATCCAGATAACCCATCAGTTTGTCTTAAACTTTCAAACTCTTTTGCTCTACCAGTTAATATTTTATGCGTATATGCTTGATGACCCACGTCAAAAATAATTGCGTCTTTTGGACTATTAAATACATAGTGCAACGCAATAATTAATTCGACTGTTCCTAAATTGGAGCTTAGATGACCACCTGTTTTTTTTAATGATTCAATCAAAAAAGATCTAATATCTTCACTTAAGTCTTCTAATTCAGTAAGACTTAAGTTTTTTAAAAAAGTAGGATCTTTGATGTCAAAAAGATTCATTTAATTACTTGATTTCCTTAACAACTAGTTTTTCTGCACCTTCTAACATGTTATAACATGCTTTAGAAAGTTCCAATCCTAATTGATATTTTTTTACTGCTTCATCTAGTGGTATCTCTTTGTTTTCTAAATCTTTAACGACTTCTTCTAATTCCTTTAGAAGCGTTTCAAAATTTTTCTCTGCCATTATTTTTCCTTCTTTCGTTTAACTTCAGTATATATATATCCATCTTTTAATTCAATTTCAATTTCATCATTTAATTTGATATCTTTAATGGTTGTTAAGATTTGTTTATCTCTTTTAATCATTGCATATCCTTTATCCATTAATCTTAATGGAGATAATGCATTTAATGCTTTTGTTAAAGACGCAAAACTATTTTGTTTAGAGATAAGTATTGAATTCATATGTTGATATAACAAATATTCTAATTGAACTTGTTTTTCTTTTAAGTAATTAATTTTTTCAATAGGATTTTTAACTCTATCTGTTAAATACAATACTTTTTGTTTTTTATCTTCTAGTATATAACTAAATTGTTTGCCTAAATCAGAATTTAAACGTTCAAGGCTTTTTTTCAATTCTTCTAACTTACTAGTTGGAGATAATCTATCTAATCTTTGATCAAGATATAAAAGCGAAGTATTTAGTTTTTCTAAATAGATTTGAAACTGTTTACCTATTTGATACTGATAATCGTCTATTTTGTCTAGTAAATCACTTTTATTAGGTGTAGCAAGTTCAGCTGCAGCACTAGGTGTTGGAGCTCTTAGATCACCTACAAAATCTGATATAGTGTAATCTGTCTCATGTCCAATGGCAGTGATAATCGGAATTTTCGATTGATAGATAGCTTCTATAGTTTCAATCTCATTAAATCCCCATAGATCTTCAATAGATCCACCACCACGTCCAACAATTAAAACATCGACTTCATTTAATTTATTTGCTAGTTCTATTTGATGTTTAATACTTTTAGAAGAATCTGGTCCTTGTACTAAAGCTGGATATAAATGAATTTCAGCTAATAAATATCTTCTAGATACAGTGTTTTTTATATCTTCAATCACTGCACCAGTTGGTGATGTGATGACACCAATCTTTTTTGGGTATTTAGGAATTTCTTTTTTATGTGAAACATCAAAGTAGCCTTTAGTTTCTAAATCTTTTTTTAATTTTTCATATTTTAAATAAAGTTCACCAATACCATCAAGCGTTAGTTTTCTAACTTGTATAGAATAAGATCCACTTGGTTCATACACACTCATTCTTCCTTCAACTAAGACATGATCGCCTTCTTTTGGATCAAATGCAACACTATTTGTATCTCTTGAAAACATAATACAACTAATTGATGCGCCTTCATCTTTTAATGTAAAGTAAAAATGCCCTCTACTGTGGCGTTTAAAGTTGGATAATTCACCTTTAATTAAAATATGAACAAGGTGTTTATCACCTTCAAGTTTAGTCTTAATATATTTAGTTAAAGCACTTACGGTTAAATATATTTGGTCCAATTAACTCATCCCTTTATGGCTTTTGCGATTTGATCGATAACCTTATTATTAAATTTGTGTTGTTTTTGGTCATCTAAGTTTGAATAAATTTTAGTTAGTTCTATTGCTTCATCAATAACGATATTGACTGGAATATCTCTTGCAAGAAGTTCATAAGTAGCAATTCTAATGATGGCACGATCAAGATAACTTAAACGATATAAACTATAATTATATAAATTAGTTTCTATGGTTTGATCTATTTTTGTAAGCATTTCTACCAATTCATGAAACATAACCTCTGCTTGGTCGTGTTCAAAGTTTGGAATAAAAGCTATTTTTTCACTTTGATATAAATCAAACTGATACATGACCTGCATCAATTCAACTCTTATTGCGCGATTTTCTTCATTTAACATATTATATACCTCGTTAATATTTTAGCATATATACCTTGATTTTAAAAATGTGAAACAACATTTTTTAATATAAAAAAGGTAAAAACTTAAGCTTAAGTCTCTACCTTTAAAAACATGTGTTAAATTATATGCTTATCTACGTTTTTTAATGATTGTTGTAACGACTGTTGACATCACTAAAACACCAATGACTATGATTGCAGCGATCGCTCCAGTGCCCAATCCTTCATTATCATCGTAGCCTTTATCTGCAAGTATTTCTTGCCATTTTGTATCCATTTCTAATTTAAGTGATTCATTATAACGATAAACTTCATCATTATCATTTTGTCTCACATCATAACTAGTTGCATAATCAGCAAATGATCCACCTACTGCAAGAACTTCTTCAAATACATCTTTCCTAGGTGAAGAATATCCAACAAATTCTGTATTTCTAAGTGCACTGTCATATGAAAGCATGAAGTTCATAAATTGATATGCATAATCCATATTTGCACCTTTTGGAGTGATAAATGCATCAACCCAAATATTTGTACCTTCTTCTGGCACAAAGAAATCTAAATTTTCATTTTCACTCATTAAGTAATTTGCATCACCTGAATAACTAACAGCTAAATCATATCTAGCAGGATCAAGCATAGCGTCAAATATTTCATCTGTGATGACATATGTTTCTGAAGTTAATGCATTGCCTAACCATGAAGCTGCTGTATCAAATTCATCATCAGTTGGAGTATTAATAGAATTTGCACCTGTTGCCTTAAGGGCTAACATAAATGAGTCTCTTGAACTATTATAAAATGCGATTTCATAATCACCATTTGTTAATACATCCCAACCTGTTAAATCAGCTGCATCTACAGTTGTTGTGTCATATAAGATACCAACATTTCCCCAAAAATAAGGAATTGCGTAATCTAGAATGTCATAACCTTGTGCACCTTCAGATAGTTCTGTAAGAATATCGTTTAATCCATCAGCTAAATCAGTGTCTCTATTGAAAGTCGTAATTTTTGTCCAGTCAATCATTTCAATTAAGTCTTCTTCGATTAATTGTTCAATTGCATATTCACTAGGAATCACTAAATCATATTGATTCCCTGATTTTATTTGTGTTAAAGCAACTTCATTAGAATCAAATGCGATTTGTTTAACTTTAATTCCTGTTTCATCTTCAAACTCATATACCAATTCATCATCAATATATTCTCCCCAATTATAAAGTCTTAAGGTAGGTCCTGATTCACATCCTACTAAAAGAGATATTGTTAAAATAAATAAACCTAACATTAATATTTTTTTCATTCCATTTCCTCTACTTTCTTATCATTTTTAAAATAATCATATGTAATCTTTCCACCAATAATTAATAAGATAATTGTTGATAATGCATTAATAATTGGTTTTGGTGAAAGTCTGTTTGTATATAAATAAATTGATATGTTTTTATCTCCACTAGATCCAGCCACAAAATATGAAATAATGAAATCATCAAAACTCATGGTAAATGCAATTGCAGCTCCAGCTATAATCGCTACTTTTATTTGCGGTAAGATGACTTTAAACAATGCTTTTAGTGGTGACGCACCTAAATCATATGCAGCATCCGCAATATTGGGATCTAAGCTCTTTACTTTAGGATAGACGGTAATTAGTACATATGGCGTTGAAAACGCAATATGAGCTAATAACATCGTATTATAACTTGGTGCAATTTGAAGTGCTCCAAATAAAACTAATAACGATACAGCCGTAATAATCTCTGGTGAAACAATAGGTATGTTATTGACTGACATGGTTATATCTCTAACTACTTTTTTTGTTTGTGTTAAAGCGATTGCTGCAAGTGTGCCTAAAATAGTGGATACAAATGTGGATACAACAGCTATCCAAATTGTCATAAAGACAATTGATTCTCTAGGATTTGTGTAGTTAAATAATTCTCGATCTTGAAATAATTCTTTATATCTGTCAAATGTGAATCCTTGCCATACTGTTAATGAATTTGCTTCATTAAATGAAAATACAGCAATCGATATAATAGGTGCATAAATAAATAACATCACTAATATTAAAAATATGATTTGATAAGGGTTAATACGCTTCTTTTTCATTGCGATTTACCCCCTTATACTTATCTAATTTTTTAATATAAAATACAATACCAAGAATAACTATAGCTAAAACGATTGCAATCGCAGATGCATAAGAGATGCGTCCATTATAAATAATCGATTTTTCTATTAAAGTTCCGATCATATAAATGTTTTGACTTGGTGCTAAATATTGAGGAACTATAATTGTTGTTGCTGCTGGTAAAAATACCATCAATACACCTGATAATACACCTGATAAAGATAGAGGTATGATCACTTTAAGCATTGTTTTAAATCTCGAAGCACCTAGATCGGCAGATGATTCAATTAAATTTGGATCAATTTTAGATATCACTGCATAAATAGGTAAAACCATAAATGGAAGATACACATAAACCAACCCTATAACCACACCAGGTGCGGTGTTAATTAAAAATGGGAAAAACATGCGCATAATTTGTTCTAATGCTCTTACTCTTAATAACATATTAATCCACATAGGTGCATTAATCAGTAATAAAAGTGCCATTTGTGTTTTAAATTTTAACTTTGTTAGTAAATAAGCTAGTGGATAACCAATAATAAGCGTTACGACTGTAGTTGCAAACGCAATCCATAAACTAGATGTCATTGCTCTTACAAAAGATGTAGCTCTAAAGAAGTCCATGTAATGTGTTAAGGTAAATCCTATAGGAAATACGCCTTGTTGACGATCAAATTGAAATGAAGATATAATCATCAAAAATATAGGAATTACAACTAAAACAATCATGACTATAAAATATGGGAAACTTAAATATTTTTCTATTTGACGAACTGATTTTTTCTTACTATTTTTTGGATTTTTATCATCGTAATATGCGTTGTGATTCATTACCATTTCTCCATGATATGAATATCTTCAGGTCCAAAAATAATGCCTACCTTAGAATCAATCCCATGATAATCAGTTGTATGTATGGTATATGTTCTAAATTCTGTTTTAACATCAATCTCGTAATAGACACCTTTAAAGGCAATACTGTCTACAATACCTGATAAAAAGCCTTTGGTTTCATCTACAATATCAATATCTTCTGGTCGAATAACTATATCAACTTTTTCGTTTTTAGAAAATCCACTATCAACACATTTGTAATCAACACCATCAAAAGAAATTAAATAATCATCTTTCATGACACCTTCAATAATATTAGATTCACCAATGAATCTAGCAACAAATGTATTAGCAGGCTCATTATATATATCTTCAGGAGTTCCAATTTGATAGATTTCACCTTGATTCATAACAACAATCTTGTCACTTATTGTTAAAGCTTCTTCTTGATCATGTGTTACAAAAAGAAAAGTAATTCCTGCACTTCTTTGTATTTCTTTTAATTCATATTGCATTTCTTGTCTAAGCTTTAAGTCAAGAGCTGCAAGTGGTTCATCTAAAAGTAAAACTTTAGGTTCATTAATTAAAGCTCTAGCAATTGCAACTCTTTGTTGTTGCCCACCAGATAGACGATGAACTTCTCTTTCATCATAACCTTCAAGCCCTACAAGTTTTAAATATTTAACTACTTTTTGTTGAATATCTTGTTCAAGAGTTTTTCTAGTCACTAATTGATCTGATAATTCATCAATACGTTTTTGAAGATCTTTTGGATTGCTTGTTGTTTTTAATTCTTTTTTTAATTGATTAATTTCTTTTTTAACAAGTAAATTAGGATCTCGTAAAACTGAAATTTCTTCTCTTAATAATTTTTTATATGATTTAATTTCTGCCTTATCCTTAGTAGCCTTTATTTTAGCTTGATAAGTTTGTTGTACTTCTCTCATTTTTTCTAAAGTAGACAAGGAATCATTTTTAACTCTAAGTCCAAAAGCTACATTTTCAAAAACATTTAAATGAGGAAACAATGCATATCTTTGAAAAACAGTATTTGTAGGTCTCTTATGAGCAGGTGTATCTAGAATAGAAACACCATCAAATAAGACTTCACCAGCACTTGGTTCAACAAATCCCCCAATGATTCTAAGCGTTGTCGTTTTACCACATCCAGATGGACCTAGAAGGGTAACAAACTCATTTTGTTCTATCGTAAGATCAATACCTCTTAATACAACTTGTCCATTAAATTCTTTTGTTATATCTTTTAATTCAATAAGTGCCGCCATTTTGTGCCTCCTTAATGCGTTTACTAAAGTTAAATATTTACACCTGTTTAAGGTCATATGTTTAGTATATATAAACTGAAAGTTAAACCATCATAAACCGTAACACATACATTATATATGATATAAATCATAAGTCAAGAAAAGAATAAAAAAACTTGTCTTGCATCTTTATATATTTATATATAAGTCTATGATATAATTTTATTAAATCAAATGAATAGCATAAGGGAGTAGACATATGTTTAGACTTGCAATACAGAACTTTACTAAGAAAAAATACATCATACAGGCTGCCATATTTTTTATCGTATTTATGATTATTTATACGATTATAGATTCGCTTAATATGAGCTATACTGAAATGTTAGAAACTTACGGTCTATATTTAGTTATTATTAACATTGGTCTTAATATAGTTATGAGTGCTTTATCTGCATTTTTAATGCATTTATCAACTTCAATGATTGAATTAAAAGCAAATGCTGATAAAGGATCTACTTTAGGATTCATATCAATCGTATTTGGAATTTTAACCTATGGATGTACATCGTGCGTGATTGCTTTTTTCGCAAGTATCGGAATTGCATTTTCAGTAGTTGCGCTTCCGCTAGCTGGCCTACCTTATAAGTTAATCTCACTAGTTTTGATTGTTTTAGGTATATTATTTATTAGATATGAATTAGAACATTCTAAATGCAAAGTAAAATTAGTAGAAAAAACATAAGAAGCGAAAGCTTCTTTTTTTATTGACTTATTTAGTTTTAAATTATATAATAACAATATGACAACCTTGTCACATTGGAGGTTCTATGCCAACACAAACATTTGATAATTTACCTATTGATAAAAAAAATAGAATTATTGACGCAATCCTTGATGAACTTGGATTACATACCTATGAACATATAAATATACAAAATATTATTAAAGATGCAAAAATACCTAGAGGTAGTTTTTATCAATACTTTAAAGATAAAGATGATTTGTTTGCGTTTTTTTATGACTATACAATCAATATAAAATATAAATATTGGGATAATATTTTATCTCCCTCTCTTGATATACCATTTTTAGAAAGATTAAAGTCTATATACTTAAGAGGCTATAAATTTAGTATTGACTATCCAAAATTTGTTAAAGTTGGACATCGAATATCTGAATCTCAAACATTTAGAAATGATGAGAACTACAAAAAAGGTATAAAAATGGCTATAGATTTATATGAAGGTTTCATCAAAACTGATCAAGAAAAAGGGATTATCAGAAAAGATATTGATGCAAGACTATTAGCTACATTCATTACAGAATTTATTCAAAAGGTAACGCTAGATGAACTCCTAAATGAAGGATTCAATTTAAATATCATAGAAACAAAAGTAAATCAACTCATCGATATCATCGGGAAAGGAATCAAATAATATGTTTAAAGTCGAAGATCTACACTACAGTTATCCAAAAAACAAAGAGGAAACAATTAAAGGTATCTCATTTGAAATTAAAAAAGGAGAGATTTTTGGTTTTCTTGGACCTTCTGGTGCAGGCAAATCAACTACACAAAAAATACTTATTAAATTATTAGATAAGTATCAAGGTATGATTACTTACAATAATAAAAACATCCTAGAACTTGGTGGAGAGTTTTATGAAAACATCGGTGTAAGTTTTGAAATGCCTATTCATTTTTCCAAGATGACAGCTATGGAAAATATTGATTTTTTCTTACAGCTTTATAAAAAAAATAATGATGTCCAATCCCTCATGAAAAAAGTTGGTCTATGGGAAGATAGAGATAAAATGGTCTCTGAATATTCTAAGGGTATGAAGATTAGATTAAACATTGTTAGAGCACTGTTAAATAGCCCAGAGATGCTATTTCTTGATGAACCTACAAATGGACTTGATCCAACAAATGCAATGATTCTAAAAGACATGATTAAAGTCTTTAGATCTGAAGGTGGAACAGTATTTATCACAAGTCATATCATGAATGACATTGATCAACTATGCGATCGAGTTGCGTTTATTGTAGAAGGTGAAATCAAGGAAATTGATACACCAAGAAACTTAAAATTAAAATATGGCAAACGTGTCATGACACTTGAATACAAAGAAAATAAAAAAACGATTCATAAAGAATTTCCAATGGATGGCATTGGTAAAAATGAAGAGTTTTTAGAACTATTAAAAAACAAAGAGATTGAAACACTTCACTCTGGAGAAACCACATTAGAAGAAATCTTCATTATGGTTACAGGTGTTGGACTAAATCATGAATCATAAACTTTTTGTTTTAATAAAAGGTGAATTGCAGCGACTTAATAAGTACAATGTTACAACTATTAGTTTAGTCGTTGCTCTTATATGGTTTCTACTTTTATATTTCATAGATGATATTGATATACTTTCATCTATGTTGCCATTCATTATATTAGTAGATGCGACCATGATGGCTATTATGTATATTGGAGCTATGATGTTTTTTGAAAAAACAGAATCAACAATTTCAACCATGTTAGTAACTCCTGTGACAAATAGTGATTTGGTATTATCAAAAGTAATCGCAAATACAATTCATTTATTAATTTCTTCAATGTTAATTATTATTGTCTTTTTCTTCATTAAAAATGTAGATGTGAATTGGTTATGGATCATTGTTGCACTTATCTTATCAGTTTCATTTCATTCCTTATTAGGATTTGCATTTAGCTATCACACAAAAGACTTCACTTCTATGCTTGTTGGAGTTATGATTTATTCTTTTGTATTTCTTATTCCACCTACTTTGAATTTCTTTAATATTTTATTTAAAGGAGAAGTCTGGGAATACATTTTACTTATATTTCCTACTCAAGCTTCAATAAAACTCATTGAAGTAGGATTTGGAGCTCCTATAGAAGCTAAATTCTTTATTAGTTTAGCTGTTATTGTTATTGGAGGCTTAGCATTATATAAATATTATGTGCTTCCTAAGTTCAAAGATTACGCTGCTAAGCAAAGTGGGGTGTAGATATGTTTAAACGACTATTAAAACATGAACTAAAAAATATAACAAAAGATAAGATGTATCTATTTTTAGCAGTTTTCCCTATCGTTATGGCTATCATCGCATATTTTCTTATTCCTTATTTAAAAGATCAATCAACTGAAGTGGTTGCAAACATTGTTGTATTAGTATTTATTTTATTAAATAGTTTTATGTTTGGCGCAATCACTGCATTTACTCTTTTAGATGATTCAGATGATAAAGTTTTATTATCTCTTAGAATCACTCCAATATCAGTTAAATACTATGTTTTGCTTAAACTAATTATAAGCTATATTTTAGGTATATTCGCAACTATCATACTACTTTTAGTCACAAACTTTATAGAAACTTCAAATGTTTTAGATATGACATACATCATCATCTTAGCACCTTTACAAGGACCTCTATTTGCACTTTTAATTAATTCTCTTGCAACAAACAAAGTCGAAGGTTTTGTGATCATGAAATTATCGGGTATTATATTAATGATTCCTATAGCTGCTTTATTCTTAACAAAATGGACTGAACTTCTTTTAGGCATTGTTCCTGGTTTCTGGGTATCTAGAATCATTTCAATGCAATTAATTGATCAAGATTATTTATTAGGTTCAACTACGATTTACTTCTTTGTTGGCCTTATCGTGCATTTAGTCATTGGTTATTTATTATTCAAACTATATCAAAAGAAAGTAAATATTTAAAAGGAGGTTACTTATGGAAATCTTAGCAATCATACTTATTGTTTATGGAGTTTTACTCTTATTCGGATTTTTACTACAAATACCATTAATCTACAACAATCCAAAATCAAAAGCATTAATTAAAATGATGGGTAAAACAGGTTACAACATTTTAATTGTTGTGCTGGGACTTACTTCATTAATAGTAGGAATTATTCTTTTATAACTCGCTTTTCATACTAAAAAGAGAAAAAGTGCCTTTCATAAAGAAGGCACTTTTTTATTTTATTTTAAAACTAATCCCAAGAGTTTTCTTCATCTGTAAATCCATAATCTCTGTCTGCTACTCTTGCGTTGCTAATGGTAATAACAAAGTTACGTGTTCTATTTTTTGTTGAACTATTGATATAATAGTATTTCCCGTTATCATTTGAACTAAGATCAAGATCATTAACACTATCAAGTTCATCAGTTCCATTGAGTTCAATTTTTATATCATAAACATAACCTTCAAAATCTAAAACTTTTACATTAAAGCTGAAGAATCCGCTCTTGTTTCTACCAAATCTAAACTTATAATTCTCATTGTCTAGCATAAACAATAAATTTGTTGTGTTATCATAGCTAGTTACTGTATTAAATTGTGGAAGTGTTGTAACAACTGTATCTGTAACTGGTAGGTTTGTTGACATATTTCTAACATTAATAACTATAACAACATCTTCTAAGTCAGGCTTAACGCCATTACCCTCATAAATCACCTCAAATATATATGAAACATTATAAGTGACATCTGTTACAGTGATATGATAATACACTACACTATTTCCATCTTCTGAAGTAACTCTGTATGTAATGATAATATCATCAAGCTCAGAAACACCTTCTGCTGATGTGAAGTCGGCTGCAAGTTGATAAACGTTTATATCTTCAGGACCTGATACTTCATCAGAATATTCTGTTGGAGAAATTTGTCTAGCAATGGTTGCACCAAGAGGTAAATAATTTAAGAAATAAGGAATATATTCATCTAATGGAATATTTGAAACTTGACCATCAACTCTAAAATCAACAACATTGTTAACATCTGCTCCATCATAGTCAATACCTGCATAATAAATAGTTGGATCATATGCACTATTTGTCACAGGTATACCCTCAGTGTCAGATTCATAGATAAGCGCATAATTAGTTTCTGTTGCAAGTTCAGCAAACTGAATATCTAATAAATAAGCATTTGTACCTTCATTTTTATGAATATATAACATACCTAAATCGATTGGATTTTCTCCAGTTCTATTATAGGTAATCGAAAATGAATAATCTCCCGCTCCTGCTGTGTTATCCACTTCAAAAACAAGATAATCATCTGTAACTGAAACAGTGATGCCTTCAGTTCCTGTAGAACTTGTTTCAAAATATGCATCAGGATTATCAGCTGCTAAATTGTAAACATCTTCTGAATATAATGTATCAATACCATAGTTAATTAAAACCATCGTAGAAAGTGATTCTCTAGCTACAACAACAGGATTAGATACATCCATCACTACTTTATTATTATTTCTATACACATCTTCAATCTCAATAGGTCTTTCATATATTCTATGTGTGTAATTTGTACTTGATCCGCTTTCAGATGTAATTGTATATGTTATATTATAGATTCTAAATCCTTCTAAATCAAAGGTAGTATTATTTATTTGAACATTTGAAATCGTTGAAAAGTCAGAAATTTCAATTTGATCTAAGAAAGGCAATGTGTAGTATTGAACATCTGATTGATATACTTTTGCACTTGCATCTACTACTGGAGTGATTACACTAGAACTAAAATCTAGAGGATATCCAAAATTAACATAAGTCTCAATTAAAGTTCCAGTAGGTGTGATTGTACCAGATGAATAATGTTCTATAGTTTCTATAGTACTTAATGTTGATCCAGCCTTTGTAAACGTGTGATATTCTCTAGTAGCATAAGGAAGTGTTCTAAATCCAACGCGATAAAGACCGCTTTTAAGATTTGGATTTACAAATAAAGTAAATGCAAATGGATGGTTTGTAGCATTTATTGATAGTTCTGAAGTAAGTGAATAATCTTCGTAATCAACAAATACATAACTACTTGTCAATGGATTATAATACTCAAGTGTAACATTATCCATTTCTTCATCACTACCTAAATTTAAGATATTAGTACCTGTAGGTAGAATGCCTGATGGATCTCTAAAATTAAATTTTAATGATGTTCCTACTTCTGCTACTGTAATATCAGATACCATTGTCGGATTTATACTACCACCATCAATTTGATAACTATATGCATAAGGCATAGTGGCTGTGGAACTATACGAAACATTAAGTCGTATTTCGTAATCTGTAACATAATTATCATTAATAAATGACGCAAAGTTTTGTGAAACTTGACTATATGAAGACATATATCCTATAGATACGATACCTGTTGTTGGATTATTGATATCAAATGTATAACTAAAAACAGGATCTAAATCAGGTTTGTTCTCATCAAGTATATCTGGATCCGCAAAATCTTTTAATAAGATTTGATAACTAGCATAGTATGCAGACATATTTGTACCATAACTAAATCCATAATAATCTTCTAGTGTTTTAGCAATCACTGCATTATTAGGAAGTAATGCATCTCTAATATTATAATTAACAGTAGCTGTATTACTATTAGTAAAGTCAAGTAAATTTAAATCTAAATCAAAAATTATAATGCCATGTTCTGAAGGCGTTGAAGGTTGCACAACAATTGGATTATAAAGTTTCGTATATGATCCTTCAATTTCTTTTAAATATAATGATTCTTCATTATCATCAAGCAACTCTGATTTATCGCTATATAAAGTCTGATATAGTGTCTGATAATCTAATTGAAGTGCTTCATACATCGAATCTGTGCTTGCATCAATACGAACAGGATCATCATAATCTATATCATATGCTTGAACAGTACCATCTAAATTATCTTGTAGTGGTAAAAGTTTCGCAAAGGATATATTGACTGGTAAAATAGCTCCAAATGTCGATCCAGATGAAGTCGAGAGCACATACATACCATTAGGTCTTGAATTAATAAACGTTGGAGATAAGTTTCCATTTTCTGAATAATAAATATATTCTTGTAAAACAGGGTCTGTTTGCATATCGAAAGCAGGACTGTAAATATACTGTCCTGTTTCATCAATTTCTTCTTCTGTAACAATTGGAACTGGTAAAACTTCACCAAAATAATAACTGCTCGCACCTTCTTGATAGTAAGATGATGAACCTTGAATTCTAGTATCTTCAAGATCCCAGACTTGATCATAATGTGGAAGACCATAAACATTTTTATATTCTGCACTTGTACCTACAACAACTTGTGAGCCTGAAACTGCACTCCATCCTGAATCATTGTAACCAGGCATCCCATTTCTAGAAATCATAGTGAATTCATTATCTGAATATGACGCACTAGCGTACCCAATTTTAGAATACTCGCGTCCATAATAAGAAATTTCAGTACGATTAGTTGTTTTATTATAAGTTGTTCTAGTCCATTGATCAGTAGCTCCATCATAAGCATACATATATTTTTGTGAGGTTATTGTAATATTGGTTGTATATCTATATACGTCTGGATCACGTCTACCTGCATAAAAATATGTATAACCAGTAAAAACAGCTTGTGTTGTATCATTTTTTCTAGCACTATAATAAACCGCATCAGAAAAGTCAAAATATGATACTGATGATGTAAAATTTAACACTTGGTCTAAACGACCAATTAAATCAACATTAGGGTCCATATTTACAATAAAGTTAAAGGTAGAATTTGAATCGTTATTTCCGTACATGATTTCACCTCTAGCACGTTGAAGACGTCCAAAAATACCACCAAATCCACGTTTGTCTTCTGGAAATAATCTGATATCACTTAATACATTTGGGAAAATGAATTCATCATTAACAGCATAAAATCCATCACGAATGGTTTCATAATCTAGAACATCTACATTGTTATAATTAGAATTTGATGTTCCTCTATTAAACGCTCTAACGCGTCCATAATTAATTGCGGTATCAATTTGAACATATTCAGTATCAAGAACAAAAGTTGCTCCAGCAATACCACCTGCAACATCAGTTGAACTGATTTCGCCATGATTAAGCATACGTCTCATAACTGATAGTCCATAACCAATAATTCCACCAGCTGCGGCGTTTATCCCAGGTCTATCTCCTGATGAGGATTTTGTCCATGCATAATTGTTATAATAAGCTGAATATACATAAACAGGTAATGAGGAATCAAATTCAATACTGCCTGCTGTTGTGTAAACAGTTGAATCACTATACTCTGAGATTGTAACTGTTAAAGCTGAAACATTTCCGTAATTAATTGAATTTGTTAAGATTGAGTCCACAATATAATTATTATATGATGTATAGGTAAGTGCGATATTTCCTTTTTCTAATTCAACATATGTCGCACTTCCTAAAATTCCACCTGCTCTAGTAAAGTTTTTAGATTTTGCAATAATTTCACCTTTATTTGCAGTATCATAGATTCTTGAATTATCACTTAAAACAGCTCCTGCGATACCACCAATAATTACTCCATATCTAAATTTTAATACAACTCCACCAGTGGTATCGTCATCTGAAAAATATACATTAGCAGTATCTACATTACTTAGATTTTCAAATCTTAAATCACCTAAATTTGCTGTATCTTGAATATCACCATCGTTAAATGTCGCAATCCCAC
The DNA here is from genome assembly GCF_016865445.1 of Mariniplasma anaerobium. Lineage (GTDB taxonomy): Bacteria > Bacillota_I > Bacilli_A > Acholeplasmatales > Acholeplasmataceae > Mariniplasma > Mariniplasma anaerobium. The sequence goes on from NZ_AP024412.1 coordinate 1,201,984, forward strand.
CACCAAATACATTAGCATGACCAGTAATTCCATAAATACTTGAATCATATGTTGATATTAAATTTGCACTATTAATTGAGTTAATAATACCTATCGTAGCTTTAGGCATTGCTAAAGTACCATCTGGATCCATGTTTCCTGAATTATTATAATTCACAAAACCACCCACATAAATATTATTCTTTTGTGTTTGATTAACAGTATTTGATGTGATTCCAGCAATTATGATCTCGCCATTGACTAAACTATTTTTAATGTATTTTCCATTTGTAAGAGTTTTTGTTATACCAGCAACAAAGAGCTCTTTATCAGAACCTGATGTTTGCATTAAGACATTTGAAACTCTTAATTCTGCATTATATACTACATTTAAATAATTGATATTTGTTGATAAAGAAATACCAGCTATATTTTGAGTTTGAGACATTGTTTGATTTTGATAAGTAATGTCTCCCTTATTTTCTACAAAACGCAACAATGAAGCTTGATTTGTTGTTGAATAATAAATACCTGAATAATTATAAGCACCATATATTTCTATATCTGCATTATTATATGACTGTGATAAAGTAACTCCAGAACCTACATTATAAACAAGTGTCGTATAATTTAGATTACTAAAATTACCAGTTACTACACCAGTACTTTGGTTAACAGTATAATAGTTCAGTGAACCTGTGCTCATATTATATAAATGAATAAATTCAGTTGAAGTAGAGTGATTTGAAACAAGTACACTTGAAGCATTAACAATATTAGTTCCACGAGCTAATACATCAATAACTCCTTTATTTTTAAATTGACCAAATGTTAGATTCATTTCATAAGCTAATCCACTACTCATACCGATAACTCCACCTATATAAATGGTTTCTGTACCTGCTGATTTCATTTCACCAGCTGATAGTGTAGCTTCGTTGGTTAAAAGGCCTAAGACATGCTTAGCTTCTATAGTATTTGTAACTTTCCCAATAACGCCACCCATATATACTGTTGGTGCTTGTGAAACTGTCATTTGTGTAGATGTTGTGCCTAGTCCGTTAATATCTACATTATTATAAATATCTGTTAAAACCAGTTGTGTTTGTCCAGTACTACCAATGACACCACCAAAATGATAACTTGGATTAATTAAAATATCAGTTCGATATACATGATCAGTATTTGGAATAATAGTTCCTTCTAAATAAACGCCTGAAACTGTTCCGCTTGCTCTACCAATAAGACCACCAACATGCATTTCACCTAAAGTTTGATGTCCTAGGTCAATTTCAACATTACCAAGTACATTTCTTATTTCTCCAGAAATAAAATCTCCCGCAAGAATACCAACATACGTAGAAACACCAGCATAATTATCAGTATTAGTTAAAGTTAATTTTGCATCATAAAAAATCAGGTTGTAAACATCTCCTGTGAGTATACCAAACATTCCAGCATAATAATCTTGCTGAACCATGCCATCTACTATTTCTAAACCATATATAGATACTTCATTTGAAATGCCTGCAAAAACACCAGCAAATTCAACTGTAGGTGTTGTATATGAGTTTGGTGCAACACTACTCATATCAATATTACTAGTTACAACATAATTCATATCACGAAATGGTGTTAAATTTGATTCTCTTGTATAATCTAACATCTTAGAAAAAGCGACTAAATCTAATGAATTATCAATTACATAATAAGTGCTTAGTGTTACGATATCTAAAGGATCATTAGAAAGTGAAATATCTGTTGGAGTAGAAATTAATTCTAATCCAAACGTAGATGGATATTTAGCATATGGATCATTTTCTGAAGGATAATAATACCATCCAGATCCTAAAATATTATTTGATGATCTAAGCTCAGATGTTTCCATAGATGTTGCATAACTATTTGGCGTATTAATATTATAAGAACTACCACTAATTGTAACGATTTCTTGATATAAAGTATCATCATAAGCTAGATTACTATAAGTCCCAGTTGTGTGATTTGTATATAGCACAGGTTGAACAGTAAATCTTGAACCATATGAAGCATTCATAACAACTCTTGATGCATAATAAGCATCATTAAATGTACCATAATTATCAAATAGAACACCCGAAGCTTGACCTGCTGAAGCGATCATACGAATACCAGATACTAGTGCAGAAGTTCTATAATCAATGACATAAACATGATTCACATTACCAGTTGAGCGATTCTCGCCAACTATGTTTGCTGCTTTATATAAACTTGAACTTTCAAAATTAAATTCATATGTTGGATTGATTAATCCAAAATTTTGGATAGTTCCTTCGTTATACGCAAACATTGCATAATATTCTACATAAGATATTTCTATTTCAAACTCTGTGCCTTCATATAAAGATTCAGTCAAAAGATCAAATCCTGAGAAATATAGATTAGTAATTTCAAAACCATTACCATCAAATGTTCCAGTGAAAGCTTGTTGGTGATGGGTCGCTTCTATATAAAAATCATATCCAATTGGATTAAATTGTTTAGATTTCATGACTGAGTAATCAATATCTCTACCAAGCGCATAATCAAGACTTAAAAGTTTACTGATTGCTGCATCTGTAAGCTTAGTTTCATATTGAGTAAATTTAAGATTATAAGATACATCAATTGAAAAACGATACAGTTCATTAGCTGTATCAAAACGAATTATTTTATCAAATGTAGCTAAATTAATAGCTTCAATTTGAGCTGAAGTTAAAGCGATATTATTTCTGAAATCAGAATATGTAATATAAATATCATCTGGTAAAACTAATGGTGGAAGTTCTTCATATGTATGATCTGTAAAAATGCCATATTGGTCTTGAGCAATAGATGGAAAACTAATATTTAACAATTGACTTCCAACAACAAAACTAAATATTGTAATAAAAACAAATAATACTATTTTTTTAAATGTATTTCTCATTACCAACTACCTCCCCATGGAGTATCTGCAAGACCCCAATTATAGACAGGAGCCATGTTTCCAGCTTGAACAGCCTCAACTAATATAGCAAACTGTAATGTATAACCAAAAGATTTTGTATCAAATTCATCTCCATCATATTCTTCTATAAAAGATATGGTTTCTGGTGAAGAATCCATTTCACGTTCAATGACTTGTGGAAAGTAATAATATCCGTCATTTAATTTATTATCAAACCAATGATCAATCTTAGTAACAGTATCATTTATTGTAATACCACCAAGTGCAGTTTCTGCATCAAAAAGATCATCATATAAAGTTCCATTGACATCCCATTCTCTTGAAAAAGCATAATTGATAGGTTGGTCCACAATGGATACTTCTCCTTTATTGCCTTCAAAATCTATAGTACTCAAAGTAAGTGCATCAATGATAGAAACTCTTAAATATGTGTCTACAGTGCTATTAACATGTATATCAACTCTAAGATTATCAATATAATCATCAGCTTCAAAATCTGTAACATTAATTGAATAAATTCCAGTTTTGGTCATTGTTGAAGTTCCAGTGTCAATACTAAATTCATCTGGTTCTAACATGATACCATCTAAATAAATTGAATAAGAAATATCGATTTTTGCTGCAGTCGCAACAAATGAATCTGTTCTATTAATTAAAACAAACCAAGTATATGTTACAGTACCTAATATAGTCAAAAACAAAAAAGCTATAGTCAAAATTATGTACTTAAACTTTTTTGTTAGACTCATCATAAACTATTTACCCCTCATTTATAAGTGAATAAAGACCATCTATTAATAATTCACCATCTTGAAAACCAGTGCCTTCATCAGGTGTGTATGGATCTAGAGAAATTGAAAATTCTATAGTTAAAATATGTTGTGATGCAATATTAGATTCAAATACTGTAATGTTATTATCAATTATCATATTTTCGCCATCCATATAATAATCATATAAATTATTTATGCGATATTCCTCTAAATTATACCCTAAATATTCAATATCTGTTCCATCGATTACATCTAAGGATATATCGTCTTCCAAATAATAGGTGTTATCAATAAAATCTTGACTTGAAGCATACCATGTTAGGGTTACAATCCCATTATCAATATAAAAGAAATCTGTTAAATCATATTCAATATCTGTTTGAGCTGCTCTTATATTATCTAGAACAATATCAATACTCATATCTGGATCACCAATTAAATTTGAGTTTTCTACAATAACCCTAATATTTATGGAATCTCCAGGTAACATACTGGATAAATATGCATTAAGTGTAGCTGGTTCATTAAAACTATTGTACCCTCCACCATTAATTCCATATTCAATATCTAAATTTAATTCTCTTTTAACAACTTCTGTATTGACTTCTTGTAAATTGCTTTCATTTGACAGGCTGAACCAAGCATAAACTGCTGTAGAAAATAAAGCAATAGTAATAAGTATAACAATAGTTGATTTTATTATTTCTTTCATCTCTTGGTTCTCCTTTTCATGAATTTTTAAGACAAAAAGCCAGTTGAACTCTTTCGAGTGCAACTGGCTACCTTAATTTAAGGCCCTATAGCTTTGCGTCACTAGGTTACCCTAGTTTTGCCAATGTTTTTAATCTATGTATTTTGTCGTTCTTTTAATATTTCTTCTAGTATTTCTTTTTTCTTTTGTTCTTTTAATGCTTCTAATTCTTTTTCATGTGCTTCTTTTAAAGCTAATTGTTTATCTTCTTGATATGTGTTAACTAAATGAATGATTTCAGAGATTAACATAATTGTTAAAACCACTGCTAAGCCGCCAAATATTAAACCTTTAGATGATGTCATTAATGATGCAACTGGCTTTAAGAATGTTATTTTTGATTGATAGATACCTTCGAAATTTTCTTCAGTAACGTAGTCTTGATACTGTGGTTGATCTTGTGAAGCATTGTTATCACCTTTTGTAATGATACCTTCTGCATCAAATCCAATAACCCTATGAATAACTAGTATGGGTGCACCTGAATTGTTTTTCCCTTGAAAGACAATCACGTCGTTTAATTCAACTTCATCTATACTAGCTTTTCTTATTAAAACCATATCATTGATATCTAATGAATCTTCTTGTGTCCCAACCATTGAATCTGTTGGTACAACAGCTAGAGCTTTTGAAAATATAAATACAGGTTCATTTCTTCTAAGTGCAATTGTTCCTGATATCATCAAGAATATTGATGATACGAATATTAAGATGGCAAGTGCCGTGAAAACCCCTGTAAGCGTCTTTTTCATATATGCTCCTAAAATAATTTTATCATATAAATATGATTAATTCTATAGATTTGACTTATAACTATATTGCTATTTGAGTATGAAGTTTCAAATCCATCTCAATCAAATATTTTTAGATTTAACATAGACTACAAAGGTGTCAAAATTATTCTGTTAAGCCATTGTTTTATTCTTTTGTTTCGAGTTACTATCTTATAAATTATTTCAATTGATCAACTTTTTTTTCTAATTTCTTAATAGCTTGGTCAGTAATTTTAGCTTTTTCTTTTTTAAGTCTTGCTTCAGATTGTTTAACTAGTTTATCTTGCTGTTTTTTCAATCTTATTTTTTCTTGACTTCTTTGTTTAGCTAATTTTTCATTAAGTCGTTTTTGGTTTTCTTTATGTTGTTCTTTAATCTTTCTTAACTCTTCTTCATAAACCAATTTTGCCTTTTTCTTTTCTTCTTGGATGATTAATTTTTCTTCTGCTTTTAATTGTTTTCTAGTCTCTCTAATCAAAGTTGTTGTTTCTTTATGTTCTTCTGTCATAACTTTCTTAGTTTCAGATACGTAAGAAAGATAAGTTGATAATGCTTCTTGGTTTTTCTTCAAATTTTCTCTTTCTAACTTGATTTTTTCTTGAATTGCTGCTTTTTTAGCATCATCTTGTATCTTACGTTTTGTTTCTTTAATAAATTGCTTGTCAAGATCATCGATTTCTTTCATGATTCGTTTTTCTAGTCGAATTGTATTATTATAATCAACTTCTTTAATTTCTCGAATGATTCTAGCGACTCTTGCTTTTTCTTTAAGCTTATTAATTTCAGCTTCTGTATCATCTTTAACAAGCACTTTAAAATATGATTCTTCGCTATATGCATCATCTAAATCAAAATATGATTTATAAATTGCATTTGATATTTCTAGAGTTTCTCTTAAAGCTTTTCTTAATGCCACTTCAAAGTTTGAAGAGTCTTCAAGATGTTCATCTAGAGATTTTTTAAATTGTTTTTTATACTGTTCAAGATAGTATTCATTAATATTAACATCTTCAATATCAACTGAAGGGTTAGATTCAATTAAGTCTTCTAACCTTCTTGTAACAATTTTAGGATTTTTTTTACGATACTCTTTTATATCTAAGTATTGATAATGTTCTTCTAATGCTTTTTGATTACCATAAACTGTTGCGAAAGTCTGTAATGCTAATTGATATACATTTTTAGTATAATATCTATCAAAAGTTAAATTTTGTTCTTGAATATCAACATCAAAATCTAGAGTATGATAACGATCTAAAAACATCCATAACGTATAACAATTTTTATAATCAATATTTTTCAATAAGATTGAAGTTTGCATAATAGGTGCTTTTACAGGTGTTGATCCTTTTAAACCTACAATAAACGGAGTCATTTTAAGTCCATTTACAAGTTTTAAAAGATTCCTAATTCTTGATAATAGCTCTTGATTTGTCTGATTGATTTTTTCATCGATCAAATCTTCTTTAACGATGAAATTAATATGCATATCAACTTCTGAGTCTTGAATCTTAAATTGTGATTTTAAATCAAAATGTTTTTTGTTAAATGAATCTACATTTTTCTTAACTAAATCATGTCTTCTACTAACAAAATCAAATAAACGATCGATTAATGTCTTGACAAATCTATTTTCATAAATTGCATATTCGATTTCTGCTTGTGTAGTTAAAATTCTTTTAGGTATGACATCGGTGCCTCTAATCTCTTTGATTAAATGTGTATGAGATGCAAGATGTCTAATTGAGTCACTATTTGTCTTTTTTGCTTTTTCAATTGCTACAATTTCTTGATCATAACGCAATCCTGATTTAGGATCTCTAATAATTTTGTTTAAACTAGGGAAAAATGATTCGATTGTTTTTATCCAATCTTCATGAAATGTTTTTATTTCTGTAATACTTTTTTGATAGAGTTCATTTTCTCCACCTAAAAAGGCTTGATAGAAGTCATCTGGAAAAGGAAGTTCCATTTCCAAATCATGATAGGCTGAATTTAATTCTTGATGAAATTTTCTTAAATCGCCTAATTTCTTCATAAGATACTCCTATTAGTATGATTTCAAAATCGATGTTAAATATGACTGACATTCTACAAATGAATTTTTACCGAACAAACGATCAAGTAATACTGATAGTTCACCAATTTCTACTTGTGAGAAAGGTAGATTTAAACTTTCAAATTTTCTAAATATTTTTCTAGCTACAATATAATCTAGTGCTTCATATTCTGAGCCACCAGCTGCTACATATACAGGAACAAATGATCTAATTTGTTTCATGATACGATTACCAAACGTAACTTTTAAGTTTTCAGTTATATATTTATCTAATTTTTCTAAGTTTTGAATTGCTTTTAAACTTAATGGATGATCTTTTACTGCTGTTCTAAATAATTCTTGTAGATAATCATTTGACATGATGACACCATCAGTTGGAGGTGCATCGATGAAATTTGATTTAGTGTTAATTTCTATTGGTGTTGCTCTGTCATAAACTTTATCTGTAATTGTAAATGTTGAATCATCTTTATTTGCTGTTCCAACAAACCAAACATTTTGTGGAAGTAGTATCTTACCTTTTTTAAAGTTTTTAGGATCTGCAGGTTGTGTACTTGGGACGATATCAATAAACCATTGATCTGTATCAGGCATTTCAAGTAAAGATAGCAATTCTGCAAAATAATATTCAACACGCGCTAAGTTCATTTCATCTAGAACAATGATACAAATATCATCACGATATGTTGTTTCATAAATTGCTTCTAGAAATTCTGTTTCGTTAAACTTCTTTGTAAATTCATTTAAGTATCCAATCATTTCAGCGCGATCACGCCAAGATGGTTGAACAGCAATAATTTTGGAATCATTACCAAAGAATTTACCCATTGCATAAGGTAGGGAAGTTTTCCCGGTACCAGATATACCTTCTAAAATCATTGTTTTAGAAGATGCAAATCCTGCAAAGAATGCAGAGATGATTTTTCTATCATAGAAAAGTCCTAATTGAGATGCAGAGAAGTTAATAAATCTAGTTACTAGTTCTCGAAGATTTATCATATCTTCTTCTTTCATCCTAATAGATGTCATTCTACTTTCGTAGTCTTTGTCAATATCAATAAGTTTAGTGAATCTTGATGGACCTTTATGTCCTTCTTCTTGTTCTTCTATAAACTCTTGATCAGCTTTTCGTTGCTCTTCTGGAGATAATCCTAAGTTAGAAACCTTCAAAGCAAGTATCTTATTTTTCTCATCAATTAATTCAACAGTTTTTTCATTTAAAAATGATATTTCTTCTAAAAGCTCATCTTTTTCAATTTCTCGCTTTATAAAGCGGAAATATCGACTTGACCATTGATATAATTTGAGTAAAAAGAATATAATAAAAGCTAAATTAATAATTAAAACAACAAAAGCCATCACCCAATCGAGTAATGTGTATTGTGAACTTGACAGTATGAACTTTTGAAAGTATTCAACAACATTATGAAAAAATAAATCGGCAAAGATTCCAAAAAGATTCTTAAAAAATTCACCGATATTTGCAAAAAGTTCTCTAATGAAGTCGATATAGTAACGTGCAAATTCTACCATATGCTCTCCTTGAATCTTTTAGCCGTTATTTAGATTTTTTGTCTGTGCCTTTATCGTTTTTTAACTCAGCTAATATTTCTTGACGTATTTTTTCTTTTTCTGATTCTAAAAGTGCTTTTTGATCTTCTTTTTCGTGTGCATATTTTTCTTCCATTTTTGCACGATTAAGCTGAAGAATATTTCTTCCTAATATGAATCCTTCAAAAGCTAAAATAAATATGACTGGTAAGATCACAAATAATGCGAATCCTGTAGGTGATTGAATATAATCTAAACCATTACCTAATCCAGATATTTTAGAACTGTAAGTCGCTAATGCTTGATCAAATGCTATTGGTTGATCAGGTTGCGTGTTTGTATTTTGTCCGATATAATTGTAATCAGCTTGAGTTATCAAGTATTCTTCTTCTAAATTTATTTCGACAATTCTATGGGTATTGAACTCTTTGATTGTCATATCAAAATAAGTTACAATATCTCCCACTTGTAATTCTTTAACTGATTCCTCATCAAGCATCTTCACGAAGATCATATCGCCTTTTTCAAACGAATCTTCTTGATCACCAAACATTGAGTTTGATTGTACTGATAAGAATCCTGTACCAAAGATATTTGCAATATCGTTTTCTTTTTTAACTTTAATGTTAGCTAATGAAAATATAAGTAATAAAATAATAAGTAAATAAAACAGTGAATTTAGTGATATTGATAATACTTTTTTCGTCGTTGATTTTTGTTTCTCGTCCATATTAAAATACTCCTTTATCTATGTAATACTTCACTGTCTATTTTAACACAATCCATGAGGATTGGTAAGTGCATTTTGTAATTAAATGCACTTACCAGACTAGACTGTCTTAATATACTAAGTATTTCTTCTGTTCTTTATACTAATTAAACAGTTACACCTGAAAATACGAATTGAACAGATATTGTTCTAGATAAAACTGAGTTGAATGTATTTGCATCCCAACCTTCTAACCAAACTCTAATCATTACTTGACCAAAGAAGTCAGCTTGATAATCAATTGGATCTCCTGATACATCTACCATTTCAATAACTAGATCGTCAGATATTACAGTTTGTGTTGCTAAAGTTACAACAGCATCAGCACCAAAAGGAAGTGTATTATTTTTTTCATAGTAATAATTCATTGATCCGCCAGTACCTAAATAGTCATCAGCATTTCCTAAAATACCATCTATGTTTGATAATGGTCCTCTAAGGTCTCCACCAACACCTAATACATGATTAGCTGCAGTTGCTGGTTTTTCATATGCTACTGTATGTCCACCATAAGCTGCTTCAGAAATCATTGCAATTCTCATTGCATTTGATGCATCAACATTAACTGTCCCAGGAGTAGTTCTAGGTACATCACCAAAATCTGTGAAAGCTACATCTATAGTCCAAGGATCTGCATCTGATGTTATACCAACTGATGTCCAGTCAATTTGATTTGCAGTATCTGATCTAAAGTTTAATGGGATTTCTAAATAACCATTAGTCGTTGCAGTCATTGATAATGCACCTAAAGTCATAAAGTTAACACCATCTGTAGTTGTTACGTGATTAAAAACGATTCTACCTGCATTATATTCTGATTCAATGTAAGTTTGAATTGCTTCTGTTGTTAATGTTGTAACCCAGTTTAGTGAATTTGGATTATTTAATCCATCATCATGTGCTCCTAATGCAACTTCAATCCCTGAATCAGCTACGATATCAGCTTCAAATGGTTGAATAGCTGACGTATTAGTCAGTGTGAACCACGCAAATGTTGTAGTTCCCAGTGCTACCACTGTTAATACAACCGTAATAATCGATAATAATAATTTTCTTGTAATCTTTGTCATTTTTCTAGTCTCCTTAAATTTTTTCTTTCTATTTTTTTATTTTAATTAACTTTCGTTAAGTCAATCCGTAATTTCTGGTGGAATCAATGCTTTAAACTGTAATTGAATCTTGACTCGATCGTTTTCGATCGCATCAAATGCATCTGCATCCCAACCCTCTAACCAAATATTAATTCGTACCTTACCACTGTAAATTGTTTTACCTTTTTCATTTACTCTACCAGTATCTTGTAAAACAGTTACTAGTGAATCATCATCTAATGATTGATAAGGATTTGTTGGATCAATTTCTGTAAGTCTGTAACTTACTTCTTGCATAGTTTCTGGTAATGTTATAAAGTATCTAGTTCTTTCTATAAAATAACTATAAGCTCCATAAGGTTTACCGTAACCTCTTTGTTCATCTCCACTTGGATCAAAAACAAATTTTTGTAAATCTTGAACGTTTCTTAAATCTAATTCATTTGTTTCATCTGTTAATTCAATGATTGCAATTCTTATACTATCACTTGCATAATATCTATCTTCATCACCCTTTTGAATTAAATCAGTATCATCAGGGCCATACCAGAAATCATATTTTGCTGTCCACATGACACCATTTGATACAACATATGTTCCGGTTGCTGAAGTATCGTAAGATACGCTATTTGATACATTATTTACTAAATAAACATAATGTTCTACAACACTTGTTTGAAAATATAAGTCAAAACTTAAATAATGTTCGTTTGCAACTGCTGGAGCTACATCTCTTAGTCCACCAGTTTGGAAAGTTACACCATCTGTTGAAGTTACATCTACTAATGAAATATCATCAAATAGTTCGTATAAGCTTTCAGCAGGTAATTGTGAACTAAAATTAATTCCGTCAAGGGAGATTTGTAATTCGTCTCCTCCTGATGCTGCTAATGATAAGCCTTCAATATTATTAATAGTTGATAAGCTAATCCAAGCAAACGTTACTGTTCCAAATGTTACAAATAATAAAATCAATGTGATCAGTGATATATATAATTTTTTAATCATCATATATCATCACCTTAATTCAGGCCATCTATTGAAAAGTTCATTTGAAGTTTAATTCTTCCGCCTAAGATGTCATCGTCTGTGTCTGGGTCATATCCTTCTAACCACATGATTATACTGAACTTTTTAACTTGACCAGGTTCAAACTTAGTAAAATTTTCTCTTGCGATAATCGTATCATTTACAAAGAATTTAGGTGTTGGCATAATTTCTGGATAATAAGGAAGTTGCCCATCTGCATTTACTTTGTCAATTTTTTGATACATTGTTTCATCGCCATCTTCTATAACTAAAATGCGAATTGCTTCATCTAAATTTCTATTTATTTCTGTCATTCTTATATGGTATGTAATATCTACTGTTTCAAAACCATCGTTTTTAACATAGAATGTATAAGCCACATAATCATAATCTGGATCTACATAATTCCCATCAGTTTGATCGACTTCATCAAGTTTCAACCAACTGTATGTCATATCTCTTGCATCTTCTATTGGATCTGTTAGAAGTCTAGGTGATGGATTTGTGAAGTCATAATCACTTGAAAGGATGATTCCTCTATTGTATGCATCATAATCCATTGACATCACGAAGTTACCAGCATTTTGTCCATAAAATGTAATTATTGCGAATGTTATACTTAATAACCCTGTAATAATAACCCCGAAGGTAAATATTCTACTTCTGAGTTTCTTTTTCTTTACTTCTAAAACTTTTGAAAGTCTCATAGAACCACCTTCTTTCTTATAAATAAAAACCAGCATCATCACTTAGAATGACAACTGGCTACCATTTATAGGCCCTATAGCTTTGCGTCCTTAGGTTTCCCTAAGTTTGCCCTTATACATTATATATATCTTAAGTTTTTTTAAAACAAAAAGCCAGCATCATTATTTCTAATGACAACTGGCTACCATTTGACAGGCCCTTTAGTTTTGCGCCGCTAGGTTTCCCTAGGTTTGCCTTTTACATTCTTAATTTTGCTTTAAAAACAGGAAATAAAAAAAGTCAGCATCATTATCTCTAATGACAACTGGCTACCATTTGACAGGCCCTTTAGTTTTGCGCCGCTAGATTTCCCTAGGTTTGCCTTTAACATCTGGATTTCTCCTATTTGTAGTTACATTCTAATACAAGTCAATACTTTTGTCAACTATTTTATGCATTTTTATTAAACTTTTTTTTCTTTACGTAGTAAAGGGTTTTTAATTTTTATTCATTTTGGTCTAAAAAATCACTATAACCCCATTGGTTTTCTTCAATTTCATCACTAATAACGATTGTAATATAGTATCTTCTTGGCAAAATAGAGTCTTCTAAATAAAAACTTGAGCCATCTATTTGCGTTTCCTGTAATATAATTTGATAACTAAAACCTTTACCTAGATCAACAGTAATTTGATAAGTACCATGTGAAGTTGTTTGAAATTGTGTTTGCATATAAGTATCAGTCAATTCATCATATACTGAAAAAACACCCATCTTATAAAGTAGTGTTGCGTCATCACATGCTTCTTCACTTGAGCATATATCTATACCAACATAGATATTATCAATATCAATTGAACTTTGATTATCGATAGTTAAATCAAATCTAATATTATTTGTGACATCTTGAACTGCAACATAAAAATCAGTATAGTTTAGTGGATTATCTATATAATCTTCTGCATATACTCTATAATGAATAAAATTAAATGTATCAGCTGATGGTGAAAAGTCATCAGCTAAATCATCTGATTGATAACTTGGATCCATGTTATTTTCATCTACAACTCTTTTAATTTGTGCATAATCACTAATGTAGAAAATTGGTTCATATAAAGAAAGATTTGTTTTTTGTACTTGCCCGATAATATAATATGCATCTTCAGAATCATATATATGGTAATTAATACCAGTGGTAGGAAGTACATTGATAATTCTTTGACTAGGATCCATCATATATGTTTCATAAGCAAGTGGAGTTATATTTTGGATATCCATAATCGTGTTAAATCCTGAAAATATAGTATCAGATACAAATAGTATATCTTCTATTTTAGACTGGTCATTTCTTAATTTTTCTATGCTTATTTGATCAAATGTAGTATCCCAACTTAATACTTGACCCCAAAGAGATACTTCTTGTGTATAATGCATGTCAAAAGTATACTCACCTTTAGCAATATTTTCATTAAAGGCAATTTCATATCCTATCTCATCTTTATACTCAATAAAGTAATCAATTGATCTTATAGCTTCATCTCCAACATAAAGTGGTGTGAAACTACTGCTAAAACTAAATAAATCTGATGATGTTATATATATATTAGATAAATCAAAAGCAACTCTTACAGTCGGTGCTTCGCTATATTTAATATCAACGCTAGTTATATCTTCTAATTCACCACCGTTTTTATAAACTTTAACCGGTGTCAAACTAACTTCTTTTTCAATTAATCGATGTGTAAATGTATATGTTGATAAATCTTCTGCTTCAATTGTGTATATAATATCGTATTGATATCTTAAGTCAGTTAATCTTGAGATTTGTAAATCTATATCTAAGATTGTTGAAAAATAACTAATCTCTAAATCATCAAGATAAGCTGGAAGGTTTGATTCTATATCATTATAATAAACATTTGTAATCGAATCTAGATTACTAAAATCTACGCTAAAGGTTTCTTCTTTTTCCACATCATAATATAGGCCATAATCTATATATGAGATAACCATGTTTGTTTCAGGAATAGTTGTTTGGTTATTATAAGTTATGGAATTAACAACATTTAAACTACTTTCATCTTTAATAAATTCTATATCATAAGTTTGTCCACTTAAAAGTGTTGTTCTTAATATATAGTGACCACTTTCAAAGTTTTCTAATGGTTCAAAAAGCATATCAAAAGATCCAGTGCCCCATGTGCCATCTAGATTATTAAATGTGTTATCTGTCGATACATACCCGTAATCTAATCGATAATAAGAGCTTGTTACTTTAGTTAATGTATCAAAATTGTAAACATCAATATGTTTTAACATATAGTATAAGTCTGAGCTATTTAATGTTTCATAAGTCACTTCAATGATGTTTTGACTTGTTCCATCTAAATCTAGATTCGCTATGATTTGTTCTACATTGTATACTGTATCAAGTGCATCTATATCATTAACTGTTAAGTTTAATATATCAGTAATACTTTCATCAGCTGTTCTAATAATTCTAATTTCATAGTCTTTATATGTTGATGGGTCTGATTGGTTATATGCACTGGAAAATACTCTTACAGAGCCATAATGGTCTTCTACACTATCTATATAAGTTCCTTGGTAACTCATTAAATCATAGATTCCATAACTTCTTGGAATTGAGATTAACGATGTTTGTTCTTGACCTAAATAAGTTAAGCTTGCTTGTTCAGATATTTGATAAGTCGTCTCATCAAGACTTGCTTTAAAGTAAACCCCTGCATCATCAAATACTGAAACACCATTGATATTATCAGATTCAACATAAGTTACATTCTCTTGTGATGGTCCAGCATATCTATAAAGCGTAGGATAATTAGGCAAACTAAAGGTTTCATATGAAGCGTATCCTGGCGCCAAAGCTGCACTTGGAGTTACTTGGTAACCTGATGCTCTCCAGCCAATAGACCAGATTAAAAAGAACATCTCTATATTTGGATTATGCGTAAATATACTATCTATGGCACCTAATGTATCATATGGAGCTGCTGAATAAGTATAGACAGGATTATTCCTGCTTGTTGAATCATAATTTACAAATGTTGAAGTTAAATCATATATACCAGTGCTATGATAGGGTCCGATTTCTATCATTTGATCGCCAGATTTTTTATGAGTTCCTACCCATGTATACGTAGCTTGTGAACCTACTAATAAGTCAAGAACTTTTCTTGCATTAGGTATACCAGCAGAGACTTCAACAAAACTATCTACATTTATTAAGGTTGAAGATTGATCTTGTAAAATGCTTGCGTTACTTGGTAAATAGTAAGTGATAAGATTTCTTTGTTCATCAATAATTGGATCTTTTAAAGTTAATCCATCTACAATTTCATTTCCATTAATATCAGTTTGACTGATTTCTAAATCATAAATTGTAGTTGCTAAATCCATTTTTATTTGACGCATTTCTACATATAACTGATTACTAATAGTTTCTGTTGTGTCAGGATCTCCTAAAAAACTAGAATCTCCATCAGGAAAATCAGCAGAAAACTCATTTAAATTTTCTGTCTCAAAATTATCAGGAATAAATATACCATTGCCGATACCTTTACTACTGGATAAAGCATAAAAACCTGGATATGAAGTCGTTATATTTGCTTCAAGTCTATCTAGCATCTCAGTTGATATTTTATCTCTTGGTATATATGAAATATAATCAAGGATATATTGATCGGTTCCTTTATAAGCTGGTCTAATAGATCTAAATGCAAAATCTTCATAAAATATACCTGTATCATCTTCTGTTAAATCATAGTATGATATTTGTTTCCCTAGATTTTGTCCAATAAATCCACCTGCATAAAACACTGAAAATGGTGCTGCAGAATCATCATCAGGATTCGTTGTTGCCATATATTTTTGCATCTCTAAAATAGCTAGATTTGCTACTGTTGCATCTCCATCAAATACATCTTGCCAACTACTTGAAAGTGCAGGAGCACTTGAAAACATATCAATTTTTGCATCAAAATTAAGTAAATAACCAAAATATATACGATCTATTGGATACATTACATCACCAGCAAAAGCCCAAGTACTTGTATTCGTATGAATTTTGCCTACAATTGCTGCAAATGCTTTATTGTTACTTGTAGATGGAGCTTGTGTCATATCAATCGTAAAACTCGTATTATATGCGTCATATGCTAAGATTTCTCTAACATATCCGTAATTCATTGAATTAGCAATATAAACTTCATCATATCCAATAGTTCCAAATTTGTTTAAGTATATGAATCCTATCATTGCACTTGCTAAATGATTTGAATAAATATTACCAAAGTTTACATTATTAACAGATGATAACAAACCTATGGCTAATATACCCGAAGCTTTACTCTTTGTTTCATCAACAATACTATAACTTGACTCATCGTTGTTATTATAGGCATAAACATCCCCATAATTTGCAGAAAACATAATTTTAGCAAATTGATGTGTACCTTCTTGGTTAATATCAGCGCCTGATTCTAATCGATCATTTCTTAAAACAATCCCTGATGCATGTGCAAATCCTAAACTTGTATTTGAAACTACAACGACATCACCATTGTTTGCAGCATCTTTGATGCTAGCATATGCTCCAACCATTGCATATGCGATGCCTGCTGCTTCTATTTGGTCATTAAGTGTCTGAACATCATTAAAAATACTAATATTACCTAAATTAATTGCATTCGTTAAAAGTCCATAATTAAACATGATGATACCTGATGCTTTAATGTTTCCATCAAAATTTCCAGATATTTGAATATCCCCATCATTAAGCATCATATTCATTGATCCATTTATTTCATTTATTTCTATGGATTCATTATCTATATTATGTTGGTCATAATAATTAGTGTTTTCTTGTTTATAGGAAATAGCACTTATAAATAAATCATAACTCACATCATTTAATTCACTTTTACTTACAGAAATATCTCCACCTTGATAGATATATTGTGCAAGTTGATCTTGGCTTAATTATGAAATACTTTCTATCTTCATTTATTAGTAAGGCAAATGATAGTTTTTCTGAATAAACGCAAAAAAAACATCCATAATTTTTGATTATAGATGTTCTAATTAATGACTTTATTTATTTAATTTTTATAATTGATTATTCCATGCATCTGTTCCAATATAGCCTCTTAGTGCTTCTGCTGATAAAGGTTTTGTAAAATAGAATCCTTGCATGATGTGAATATCATAATTTTTAGATTCTTCCATCATTTCTTTAGTTTCAATCATTTCACTAATGATTTCATATTCATTCTTATGTGCAAAATCAATAAGTAGAGTCGCAAATTTCGCTTTCATATATGCTTCTGATTCTTTTAAGAACTCATTATCAAGTTTTATAATATCAATATCCATTTTTTCAACTTTAGATAATGTTTGATAATCAAGACCAAATCCATCAATCGCAATTTTGAATCCCATTTCTTTAAATAGTTTTAGATTGTTGAATATATTTTCTTGTTTTTCAAAAACTGCAAACTCGATGATTTCTAAAATAATATGTTCTGCATTCATTCTATACTTCTTTAAAATCTTTTGGAAATCACCTGGAAGTGATTGATTCATTAATTGTTTAGGACTTAAGTTCATTGAAAACTTAATATCTTTTTTAGGAAAAACTTGATTTAACTCTTGATATGTTTTAATTAATGTTTCTAATCCCCATAAACCAATCCAATGTACATCTCCTGATTGTTCCATGATACCTAAGAACTTAAATGGAGAAAGTAGACCATGCTCTGGATGATTCCATCTAATAAGTGCTTCAACTCCATAAATATCTTTAGTTTTTGTATTAATCATTGGATGATAATATAATTGGAACTCTTTATGTTGGATGGCATGCTTAATTTGATAATAATACTCAACATGCTCTCCACCTTGATCACTCATCTCTTCTGAATAAACTCTAATGTTATCTCCACCGCCTTTTTTAATGATATAAGTTGCGATTTGCATAGAGCTTAATAGATCTTTAAGATTACTACCATGAATAGGATAAAATGCAATGGCAATAGATGCAGTTGCGCTAATCATTGTATCGCCAAATAGGCGAATAGGTTTAGCTAATGCTGCTTTTATTTTATTAGCCATATCGACTGCTTCTGTTCTATCAAAATCCATTGTCAAAAATATTAAGAATTCATCATTTTGCATTCTTGAGATTTTTACACCTTTTGGTAAAACATTTTCAATATTCTTAATAATTTTTTCAATGATCTTTTCGCTTTCGCTTTTTCCAAATGCATTGACAAAATCCGTGAATTTATCTAAATCAATATAAATTAAACTAAATTGTGTTTCTTTACTAGATCTAGCAATATATGATGCAATTACAGAATGAATTTCAGATCTTGTAAGCACACCTTCTATAGTTAAAGCTCTTTCTTCCATAATACGTTTGCGTTCTTTAAAAAATGAACGCGCTAAAAAGTAGATAAAAACAACTAAAACTGCAATGATAATGAGAAATAAGACGTAAGTTAATACTGGATCTATCTCATAAATTCTAAACATATTCATCGTTTAGCCTCCCTTGTCTTTGTTTTTATAACATGAATCTTCTTGGTTTTATTTATATTATAGTCTTCTATAAGCTTAATTGCTACCTCTTTTGGAACCGGTGGACCAATTAAATATCCTTGGATAACATTACAACCTGCTTTAAACACGATATTGTTTTGTCTTTCAGTTTCAACACCTTCAGCAATTACATCAAGATCAATATTTTTAGCTAAGTTTGAAATCATCGTAACAATTGCTCTACTATGTGCATCAGTTTCAACATCATCGATAAACGCTTTATCAATTTTTATTGTATTAATAGGTAAGTCTCTTAAATATTGTAGAGATGAATACCCTGTCCCAAAGTCATCTAAGTGAATATTAAATCCATGTCGCTTGAAAATATTCAACTTATTAATAACCAATTCAAATGAATCAATCAAAAATGTTTCGGTAATTTCTAAGCTTATGCTACCAGGTTTTAAGTCATATTGCTCAAAAATAGAAATAACTTCGTTTACAAACCCTGCTTGTAGCATTTGTACTGGGGAAACATTAATTGAAATATGAACATTATATGGTTCTAATTCTTTTGCAATCAAAAATGTTTCATGAAGTGCAATACGCCCAATATCAACAATCATATTATTATGTTCAGCCATTTGGATAAACTTAAGTGGTGATTCAGCAGAATATTTAGGGTTTGTCCAACGTATTAGTGCTTCAAAACCTATGATTCTTTCTTCGACATTACTATATTGTGCTTGAAGTGCCATTTGGAATTCTTGATTTGTAATCGCGTTAGCTAAGTCTAATTCCATTCTTTGCTCTCTAGATGCGACTAATGATAACGATACATCATATAAGAAAGAAGGTTTTGTAGAGCTTTCTTTGGCATGGTTTAAGGCTAGTTTAGCATTTTCTAAACAAATCTCTGAAGTTAAGATTTCATATTTTTGAGATTCAATATTAAATATCCCTATTTTAACATCTACGTTCAAGAAATTTCGATCCATCGTAATTGGTTTATCTAATTTGTTTAAGAATAAATCAACCCATGTATTAATCCATTGATAAGATTCTAAGTTTGTAAATAGTATCGCAAATTGGTCAACTCTCAAATTATATAGCTTAGCTGGATAATTCTCTAATGATTCTTTTGCTAATTCTGCTATAAATTGTAGGAATCTATCCCCACTTTCCTCACCTAATACTAAACTTATCTTAGAGAAAGCTACAATATCAAAAGTAACTATAACATTAAATTGTTCTAATATTTCTTGATCTTGGAAAACTTTATCAAGATCACTGATTAAAACATTTTGATTCGGAAGATTTGTTACTGGATTAAATAATGCTAATTTTTCAAACTCATCAAATTTACCTTCAATATGCGTGATATCATCACCTACAAGAATATAACCTCCTGTTGATCTAGTAACAATAAATCTAATATATACTGCTTTATCCATAATTTCTAAAATCATTGTAAATGCTTTTTGTCTATGTAATCTTTCAACAACTGATGTTTCTTCAAATGATTCTTTAATTACAAAATCAGCAATATTACTATATGTATCTGTATCACCAAGCAATTGATTAAAAGCTCTATTATAAGATCTAATTTTACCTGACTTCTTCACTTTAATGATATATGGTTTTGCGTAATATAAAGATAATCTTGCGTTTTCTATATCATGTATCTTTTCTTCTAAGATCTTATATATAACAATTATCGTAATTGAAAACAAAACAAAAATAACTGCAAATAAAGCCCATAATGTTGTGGATAGATAAGTTAAAGAATTAATAACTGTAGTTTCTTCGTATATTTGAACTAAGTAATAAGTTGCTGGTGTTAAATCACTAAACACAGGTACGAAAGATAAAATAGAATTTTGATCTAGAAAATTCAAACTAAAAATACCTGATTCATGATTAACAACGACTTCTTTTATTGTATCTATATGATCTTCAGAATAACCCGCTTCTCTTAAATAGTTATAAAATAAAATTTCATCTGGATTGAGCGTTGAACTCACATAGATTGTATTTTCTTCTCCCATAAAGACATATTCATTTTCTATTTTTTCAGCTGTTAAAAATGTAGCCATATAAGGTTCTAATTCAAACATAGCAACATATTCATCAACTTTAAAAACACCATACATCGTCATGTCTTCTGTCCCAAATGCTCGTTTAAAATTGTAAAAACCTATTTGTTGATTGAAATTATATGTTGTGAAATTATCTGTAAAGTCATAAGTTTGATCATTTATTGTGACTTGTCTATTATCTATATCAATACTACCGAAATGACTATATGTTCCACCAAGTATAGTGATCGTATCTGATCGATTATCTAATTCAACTAATGGATCTAGACTATCTTCTATAAAACCGGTAACAAGATTTTCAAAATTTGCATAATCATAAGTTAGTTGAAGTTCAATTTGTTTAGAAACAACTTCTCCGGATTCAGTTAACTGGTCTTCTGCTTGATTCATAATAAAATTTTGAGATATTTGAGTATATGCAAAAACAACTACAACCATCAATATGATGTAGGAGATGACAAATGCTATTCCAAGTTTCCAAGTATATCTCTTCATGTTTTTTAATACCTCTTATTAGTCTTTATTTTATTATATATCAATTTAGGCCATTTGTAATCATAGATATCTCATTGTTTTAACAATAGTTTACCATTAAATGCTATAAATAATAAAGACATTTTATGCAGATAACTTATCCAAGTCATATTTAACCGTGATATAATGTTTACAAAGGGAGGTTTTATAACTATGAAATTTAACTCTAAAAAGACAAATCAGCAGCAAAAATCTAAACATTTAAATAATATATGCATGTCTTTTTCGATGAATGAGCATGATAAACTAATTTTATCTGATGAATTAGCCTCATTTTTATCTATAAAATCTCCAACTGATTTAATAGTATTTAAAACCTTATTTTTGCCTTCTGAAGATTCAATTATAGATGATATATTTGTTTCACAAAAGAAAAGTTCTGTTTTAGTTGAACTTTTAGAACATAAGATATGTAGACTTAGTTATGATCATTTAAAACAAATTGGTTATATGCTTTATCTACCTGAAATCACTAGTTTTAAAAAGGATTTAAGTATTTCAAAAGAGCTGTTAAAGAAACAAGAATCATTTTTATATCAAATGAGTCATGAATTAAAAACCCCTTTATCAGCTATATCTAGCTATCTTGATTTACTTAGACAAAAGGATTTAGATAAAGACTCTATGACATATATAAATCAAATACAAAAAGCATATGATCAAGGGCTGTATCAAATGAATTCAATTCTTGACTTATCAAAATTAAATTATCAGCATACAATATTAAAAGACGATCAAATTGTTTTAAAAACTATATTTGAAGATGTTTATCATATGTTTAAAGCTTCAATAGAAAATAAAGGGTTATTGTTTCATATAACTCATCATGATGACTTTTCATTTATAAGTGATCAAGCAATGATTAAACAAGTACTTACAAATTTAATATCAAATTCAATTAAATTTACAGAACACGGATCTATTTCAATAGAAACATTTCTAGTTGAAAACAATAGTACCCATGAACTTAATATTTGTCTTTCCGATACAGGTATTGGTATGACTGATGATGAGCAAAAACAAATTTTTTCTACATTTTCTCAGGCTAATGAAAGCATATCAAAACTCTATGGTGGCTCTGGTTTAGGATTATCAATAAGTCAAAAATTAATATCCTTACTAAATGGCTCAATAAAAGTTGAAAGTCAATACAAAGTTGGAACAAGTTTTACAATTAATATTCCTATTATACTTCTTAAAAATACACCTTCTAAAGACATAATAGAGCAAGATTTTAAAAAACCAAAACCTGGATTATCCATTTTGATTGCTGAAGATAATGTCTTAAGTGCAGATGCAACACTTAATTTATTAAAACAAATAAATCTTAATGCACAAATCGCTAAAAATGGTAAAGAGGCTGTTCAGATGTTTTTAGAATATCCTTTTGACTTAATTTTAATGGATGTATCAATGCCACTTTTAAATGGCTTTGAAGCTAGTCTTAAAATCAGAGAAAAAGATTCACAGATTCCAATTATCGCAATGACTGCAAATACTTATCAGGATCATCATAAAAAATGTATGGATGCTAAAATGAATGATGTTTTATATAAACCTTTTAAATCGCAGGAACTCTATCACATCATCAATAAATATACGAAATAAAAAAATCTCTATTGCTAGAGATTTTTTTCTATATTTAATAGTTTTTCCTTGATATGTATATATTCCTTACCTGAATACCCAGTTAAAGAATGATCTTTACCAATAACCCGATGACAAGGAATTACAATTCCTATCGGATTTTTTTTGCACGCTTGCCCAACTGCTCTAAAAGCTTTAGGTCTACCAATAGTTTTAGCTATTTCTTCATAACTTCTTGTTTGACCATAAGGTATATTTAATAATGCTTGAAAGACTTCTTGTTGAAACGGTGTATAACTTGAAAATCCAACTTCTATTTTAAACTCTGTAAGTTCGTTTTTAAAATAGGCATCAAGTTGTTTATTGATCCATGAATTTTTTTGATAGTCTTTTAAAGGTCTTTGTAGTTTATCATTAATTTGCATATTATATAGTTTATTAAATTCATACGTATATTCAATAAACCCGATTGGTGAATCAAAATAACCGATATTTTTCATGTGTAATAAACCTCACTGGACATAATTTTTTAATCTAAATTCTAATTGATTTAATTCATTGACTAAATCTATTGGACACTTATTACCAATTGTTTTATAATATGCTCTTATTGATTTAACCTCATCAAACCATAGGTTAACATCAATTTCAGTTAAAGCTTCGATATCTTTTTCACTCACATCTAAATTAGACAAATCAATAGAGTCTCTATCTGGTACATAACCTATTGGTGTAAGTTTTGCTGAGGCTTTTTGATCAACTCTTTCAAAAATCCATTTTAATACTCTTGAGTTTTCGCCAAAACCTGGCCACATAAACTGACCATCATCATTTTTTCTAAACCAATTGACATAATAAATTTTAGGCAAAAATTCTTGATTTGCTTTTTGTCCCATATCTATCCAATGTTGCAGATAATCACCTACATGATATCCTATAAAAGGAAGCATTGCAAAAGGATCTCTTCTGACCATGCCTATTTGATCTGAAATCGTTGCTGCAGTTATTTCTGATCCCATCATAGAGCCCATAAACACACCATGTTTCCATGATAGAGCTTCATGTACAAGTGGTATAGTTGAAGGTCTTCTACCTCCAATTAAAATTGCTGATATCAAAACTCCATTTGGATCTTCCCATTCATTGGCTAAAACTGGAGATTCAGTTGCTTCAACTGTAAATCTTGAATTTGGATGCGCTGCTGGATACGTACATGAAATATCATAATTATGCAATTGCCAATCTTTTAAATGTTTTGGTTTTTCTTTATCAATGCCTTCCCACCAAACATCTAGATCATCTGTTAAGGCAACATTTGTAAAGATTGTATTTTTTTCAATTGCTTTCATCGCATTAGGATTTGAACGATAAGAAGTGCCTTTAGCTACTCCAAAAAAACCTTTTTCTGGATTAATTGCATAAAGCTTTCCATCTTCTTTCATCCATATCCAAGCAATATCATCACCAATAGTTTCAACTTTCCAGCCTGGAATAGTTGGTATTAGCATGGAAAGATTTGTTTTCCCGCATGCACTTGGAAAAGCTCCTAAAATATATTTAGATTCTAAATCTGGATTTGTTAATTTTAAAATAAGCATATGTTCAGCCATCCATCCTTCATCATATGCGATTTTAGATGCGATTCTTAGTGCTAAACATTTTTTACCTAACAAAGCATTCCCACCATATCCAGATCCATAAGACCAAATAAGTTTTTCATCAGGAAAATGTGCTATATATTTTTTTTGCATTTTTGCACATGGCCACATACTATCAATGACTCCATTTTTTTTAGGTGCTCCAATAGAATGTAAGCCAATATAAAATGGTGTTTCATTTTTTATTTTATCTAAAACTTGTGTACCTGTACGAGTCATTTTTATCATATTTACAACAACATATAAACTATCAGTTATTTCAATACCTATCTTAGAAATAGGTGCATCTATAGGTCCCATAACATAAGGAATCACATACATCGTTCTTCCTTTCATGGAACCTTTATATAGTTTTGTCATTATCTTTTTAAGTTTTTGCGGTTCTATCCAATTATTAGTAGGACCAGCATCTTCCTTTTTATTTGATGCAATAAAAGTCCTTTTTTCAACTCTTGCAACATCAGAAGGATCACTAAAAAAAGCGTATGAATTTGGCCTTAGTAAAGGATTTAACTGAATTGCCTTTTGGTCTCTAACGAGTTCTTCAAAAAATGATTTTTCTTCTGCTTTATCCCCCGTAACAAAATGAATACTATCTGGTTGACATAGATTTTTAACTTCATCAACCCATTTTTCTAATTCTGAAAAACTCTGCATGATGTGCCCTCCATATATTTTTATATACTAGATCATACAATAATTTGCTTTATTTTTTGAATTGCTTTTTTAAATACTGGAACCATTCTTTCTTCACTAATATGATTAAATACATCATCAAGATCAAACCATCTTACGTCTTGGTTTTCATCTTTTTTAACGACTAATGTATCTGATTCATCTCCAACAAGTAAAAAAGTTACATTTAAATGAAGATGATCTCCAACATATTTTTTATGCTTGATATGATTGCTGACATAGATTACATCAATCATAAAAATGTCACTAGAAAAAGCTTTGACATGTTTAATTCCAGTTTCTTCTTTTGTTTCTTTGATTGCTACTTTTAATAAATCTTTATCTCCATCAAGGTGGCCTCCCAACCAACTCCATGATTGATAAATATTATGAAATGCAAATAATACTTTTGTGTAATCTTTATTTAAAACTATTGCTGAAGAAGTTAAATGCGCAACTAAATTTGTTCTAACTAGATGATTATCATTTTGACTAATAAAATCTAATATAGCTTTCTTGTCTCTAACTTCTTGTTCATTATATGGTTCGTATTTTTCTATAAGGTCTATATAAGTCATATAAGCCTCTAATCTACATCAAGTGACATTTGTTTAAGTTTTTCGATTTGCTCTTTAGAACCTACAACAATCATATTATCATTAGCTCTTAGGACTTCATCTGCTTTAGGATTAAAAATAAAGATATCTTCATCTCTTCTTAAAGCTAAAACGATTAATCCAGCTTTTTCTGATATTTTAGTATCACGTAATTTTTTATTAACTAATCCTGAAGTTTCTTTAATAAGAACTTCTTCCATATCAATAGACATATTTTTTGTATCAATAATGTTATCTACAAAATATTGAACGTGTGGTGAAATCATAAGTGCTGCCATTTTTTTACCACCAATTTCATCTGGAGATACAGTTTGATTAGCTCCTGCATGGATCAATTTTTTTTCAGCACTGCTTTCATGGAATCTAGAAATAATATGTATGTTAGGATTTAACTGTTTTGCAGTTAAGACAACAAAGACATTATCAGCATCTGTTGAAAGTGTTGTAATAATACCTTTAGCTTCTTTCAAACCTGCTTGAATTAAAACTTCTTCTTTGGTAGCATCATCAAAAATATGAGGACATTTTAGTTCTTTTAAAGTCTCAATAATTTTTTCATCGTTATCTACAACGACGATATCAACATCACGTTTCATCATTTGTTTAATAACATTAATGCCAGTTTCTCCACCACCACAAATGATAATATGATCTTTTAATTTGTTAATTTCTTTAAGCATCTTTTTTCTCCTCCACGTTTGATTAAAATTATTTTCTCCAAAAAAATCAAAACTAGCCTTAACTAAATACCCAACCATACCTACACTAATAATTATAAATATAATGGAAAACAATTTAGCCAGTGGTGTCATCAATGCAACTTCTCCATATCCTACAGTTGATATGGTAATAATTGTCATATAAAGACCATCAACAAATGGAACATCTAATATTAAAGTATATCCGATAGCTGCACCAAAAATAATGGTGATCATAATTAAACCCCATAATACTATTTTCTTTATTTTCATTGACCCACCTCCTTAACTATTTTAATTACTTCTATTTTTGTTTAAAAACTATATTTAATTTAATATCGCTAACTTTACTAATGGTTTCATGAATTGAGCAATGTTGTGCGCCTAAGTGAGCCGCTTTTTCTAATCTTGCCTCATGACTTGGATTATAAACAACCATGTCAATAACTACATATTCTAGAGTTGCTGGATTTTCATCTCTTTTAGTGCCAGAGATTTCAAGTTCGGCATCATCAAATGTTAATCTCATTTTATTAGCGATACTTAAAAAAGTAGCAAAAAAACAAGACCCCAGTGCACCATATAGTAAATGATATGGAGCTTGTCCATTGTCTTGAGATCCAATAGGAATTTCACCTTTTGGAGATGTCATTGATCCTATAAATTTATTGTTAAATTTCATTGTAATATTGTCTGTTTTCATGATTTACCCCATTTTTATATGAATGCATAGCATATATACTTTTATTATATCTTTTTTATTGTAAAAAATAAACCAATTTTTAATAGATTTTAATATACCCTCTAAACCCTCTTACTCCATAGTAAGAATCTGCACCATTATGATAGATAAACGTTTCATTATATCTTTTATCTCCATACAAAGCACCACCTAATTTTCTAATATTTTCAGGTGTTTTTATCCAACTAGATGTTTTTAAATCAATGTCTTCAATTTCTTGTAGTTTCATATACATATCTTTATCTAAAACTTCTATTTTCATCTCTTCTGCCATCTCTAAAACAGAAGTTTTTGGTGGAAACTTCTTACGTCCTAGTCTAGCTTTTTTATCATAGCATATACTTCTTCTATCTTTAGGTGTTTCTTTTGCCATATCTACAAAAAATAAGTTGTTTTCAAAACAAACTGCATCTGGTTGACCACCAGTTAATTCCATATGATAAATTGAATATATATGATCCTCTGATAAATGAGATAATATGTCATCCCAGCTCACTGTTTGATGTCTTTTGACATGTTTTTCAAATCTTTCTTTCAAGACTTTGAGTAATCTATCTTGTTCTACTTTGTTAATGTTTTCACTCATTTTATTTACCTCTTCTACATTTTTTTCATTAAAACGAATATCATTTTATTTGACATCTAAATTAAGATGTTGCTATACTTGATTATAGCATATTAATATATATTGGAGAGAATTTATGAAAAACAATATTGTTACAATCATTAGACCATTTGAAAAAGAAGATTATCCAAGTGTTGTGGATATAATTGCAGACTCTTTTTCAAGTAAATTTAATAAATTAACAAAGATGGGTATTGAAAAAACAAAAGATTTTATGATTGATTCTACACTTTTTGATGATCAACCTCAAGACGGTTATTGGGTTGCTCAATATGATGATAAAATCGTAGGTGTCCTCAAGTTAAAAACAGATCAACTGATAAAAATCAAAAATAAGATCAAACCTTCATTTTTTAAACTATCAAAAACTTATGGTTTTATAAATGTTATTAAATTAAGTCTAGCTGGGCTTATTCTAAATGATTCACCTAAGAAAAATACATGCTATATTGAACATATTGCAGTTGATAAAAATGCTCGCGGTCTTGGAATCGGAAAAAAACTCATGGCAAAAGCAACTGAACAATTACAGAATAATCCTAATATTAACCGTCTTACTTTATATGTTGCAAGTGATAATGATGGTGCTATCAAATTATATGAAAAGCTCGGTTATAAAACTATAAAAATTACTAAAAGTCTTTTAACAAAACTACTATTAAATGAAAAAAAATGGCTCTATATGGCATTATATGAGGATGAAACCACTTTTCACAAAAAGTCTTTTAACTCACACTGGTATCTAGGCTTTCTTGGATTCATCATACTATTTTTTATCCCAGATATTTTATCTGCATTTACACAAACAGGTAGTTATTGGAGTCTTTTACATCTACTATGGTTGTTTTGGTTTTCTTACTTTATACCTGAAAATTTATAAAAATAAAAAACACTATCACTTTTTAAAAAGGTCATAGTGTTTTTTCTATACGATCATATTATAATTATAAAAATATTAATGAGAATAATACTCCAACAACACCTAATATAGCTAAAATAGCAACTGCTTTTTTAGGCATTTTTCCATCATTACTCATCGCTTTACCAAACATGCCAAATACAAGAGGATGTATTAAGAAAGGCATCGCAAATATAAATGAAATTAAAGCAACAGAACTAAATGCTGGATTAACACTTTCAAACATTCCACCTTGAACTGCTGCAAACAATCCAAAATGAGATATAGCACTACTATTTGCCATAGCAGCACTTTCTAAATCCATACCTGCAAAGTCTAGTAACAAAAACCCGCCAAAGACAGCAACTAATTGCCATCCTAAAGAAAAGAACACCAAACCTTTTATTTCTTCTTTTTCTCTTCCTTCTGCTCTTCTAAGCGTCTTTAGTGCAATATAGGTTAAACCCACACCTAATAAAACAACAAGAATTGCAGGAATTAACAGTAAATCTCCTCTAGTCACACTAATTGCTAGTATTGTGAAAACAAATAGATGTCCAAAAAATGGAATGTTAATCATAATTGGTGCACGTTCTTTAGCAACTTCACCAATATCACCGGCTGTACAAGCACCAGTTAAGCCACTATGTGATAAACTTCCAGCCATACCTGGAGCAAGAATATCTACATCATTGGATTTACCAACAAATACTAATAAAGCTATACCAACAAACATCCAAAATAATTGTCCAAAGAATCCATAAGCCATAACTTGCAACATCCCATCAAGAGAAAATGCATCAAGTAATCTTGTTCCTCCAGTAATAAACACACCAGCTAGAACTATTGGTATCCCACCAAATAATAAAGCTCTCATCGTAGGACCTTCTCTCCAATCACTAAACACCATACCTAATGTTGATGAAATAATCATCGCAAAGAATATCTGAGGTAATGCGATCAAAGGATTAATAAGATCTGAAATGACTTTCCCTAACAATAAAATAGATAAAATAATAACTAATTCTATAAGACCTCTTTTTAGATATTGTCTCTTGTTCTTTACTTTCGCTTTACTATCAATCAAAATGATAGCAACTGCAATTCCAAAAAATGCTAATAAAGGATATGTATTTTGAAGTGCATCTCCTGTTGGATAAATCATTCTATATAATGATTGAATCCCAATAAGAATAAAGAACGCTCTAACTAAGAAAATTAATTGAGTTCCCTTAGTTCCTAAAAGCACTTCTTCATTATTTAGCTCTACATCATCTTCTTTAGGAGTTTTTGGTTTCCAAAAAGTATTTCTTAACTTTTGTCCACCTACAAAAAAAGTAGCAATCAAAGCAATAATTGTTGTGCTTCCAGATAAACCAACAACTGGAAATTCTGCCAATCCAGGTGTTGAAAGTCCGGTTAACTCTAAAACCATCCCTAAAGCTAACCCAAAAACTACAATAATTAAAATTGGTGAATATTTTGTCTCAGCAACTACTGATCTAGCAATTAAGACAACAACTATAATAACAGCAAGACTTAATAGTAAGTGATTGAAAATTTCTAGAATTTCTGTTCCCATATATTTCTCCCTATTTAGTTTATAAAAAAGAATAAAATAACTTTTGCATTATTTTATTCTTTTTATGTCTTTTAATTATACTAAAAAAATGACATTTCATCAAGAGAAATATCATTTTTTATTTGAAATTCAAAATATATTAAATTTTTAATGCTTTATATCTTTTTTTTGCTCTTTTTTATCTTCATACATATGCTTATCAGCTTCTCTGTAGACATCTTGAAATGATAGAGATTTCTTGCCATTATGAATTGAATATCCTATAGAAATTGTAGGAAGCATTTTGTTATTCTTTCTTCTTTCATCTAAACCACATTTTATAGTATTCAAATAATCAGAAATTATAATTTCATCTCTTGTTTCTAGTATTAGAGAAAATTCATCTCCACCAATACGATACCCATTTAGTTCATAGCTTATTGAGTTCTTAATGACTTCGGCAATTTCTTTTAAAGCTAAGTCTCCTGTATCGTGACCATGTTCATCATTGGTTTTTTTAAAATGATTAATATCTATTAGAATAATTGTATATGGCTTTTTATAAGATAATGTGCTTGTTGCTTTTTCAAATGCAAGACGATTGAAAAGACCTGTTAATGCATCAAAACTATTTTCAAATACAGATAGTAATATAAAAAGCAAAAATAAAGCTAATGTAACAACATGCCATGAGGATATAACTTCAGGAAGGATAAGTTGAATACATGTTCCGACGATTGTAAATAAAGATAAGCCTAATATCTTCCATTTAATAGGAAAAAATCTTTTTCTACCACTTAACCAAACAATATGTGATAATACTAAAATATTAATGATATATACAACAACAAAGATGATAAATAAACTACCTCGTTCATACTGATTATCAATATTAATTTTATAAATCCATCCAAACCAAGGTGATAATAAAACAGCTATAGCATTTAATATAGAAGGTATAAATACAAATTTATGCTTTTTTAAAACATTTTGACTAAATAATTCAATAAGCATAAGAGGAATTAAAGGTGTCAAAGAAAAACCAACAATATTAAACATCTGATTTAAAGGTTTTAAACTAGATCCTTGATTATCTACAGCTAATGATCCTAATTCAGCAATAATTATGATGATTGTTAAAAAGATACTGTATTTAAAAAATCTTTTGCTATGAAGGTTTAATAAGTTTTCTTTGGTTAGCAAACCTAAGAGCATTAGTAATGCAATAATATCTGTCGCATATTGTGCGATAAGTGTTAAGTTCATAATTTATCCTTTCTAATGCATAAAATCATTTTGTTGTTTTTACTTTTGGATTTGGCAAATCTTTGTACATTTCTTTTATCATATCGCAAAGCAACTGACCTTTTGAGATATCTTCAACTAATATTTTTTCTTTAGCTCCTTGATAAGGAGGCATAACTTTTGCATATGGTAAATATTTTTTACTAGATTTTGTAATTTTAACCATGAATCCAAGAGAATAGATGCCACCAAACAATCTGTTTTTATAATAAAAAAGATATCCACCCATCATTGCTTTATAAGTGATATCATCAATCTCATTTAACTGATTCATAACCTCTTTGAAAAGTTCTTTTGATGTCATTTTTCTTACGCCTTTAGTCTCATATGTTAAAAAATATTTAAGCATTTTTATTCTATCAAAATTATATCACTTAATACCTAGTAATAAAAGATATAATTTTAAAAACATCCTTTTTTCATTATTTTATTCATAGTATGTTATGATCAATAAAACATTATTTGTCCGTTTTGAAATGTCTTAAAAATTGTTGTTTATCATTCAAAAAATGTCTTAATAAGTTAATACTTTCTATATCATCATAATCTACTTTAACAAATTTATTATCTGTAATTTCATAAATTGTTGCATCAGGTATTGCAGCTAAAATAGGGGAATGCGTTGCAATAATAAATTGGCACCCTCTCTTTGTTGCATCCATAATCATTGCTAATAATGTTAACTGATTTTGAGTAGATAAAGGTGTTTCCGGTTCATCTAATAGATATATTTGGTTATCCCTAATTCTTGATGAAAAGAAATCTAGATAAGCTTCACCATGAGATGATTCAGTTAAATCTTTATCATACATATTATCTAATTCATAAAGAGTACGATTATATGGAGATTTTGCTAAAGCTTTTGAATAATCAGGTTTGTCTTTATATTCTTGATCAATTCTTATTATTTCTTTTTGTGCGTGTTCAATTTCTCTTTTTAAATAAGAAAGATAGTTAATGAATTTAACACTTTCAAAAAAGAAGCCTTTTGGTTTCAATAATTCCAGAGTTATCTTCACATCATTCTTATTCACATCAACTATATCATCATCTTCTGGCAATTTTATGCTAACCAATGATAATTTTGATTGGATCAATTTAAGCATACTAGATTTTCCAGATCCATTAGCACCAACTAAAACAGTAACTGAATGATTAATATCTAGCTCAATTTTCTTTTGAAATAATGGCAAATTAAAAGGATATTTTTCTCTTTGATTTGATTGAATTAAAACAGTTTTTATCAACATAACCATCATCCTTTAAATACTCTTGAATATATAAATATGATTCTTAGATATACTTTATTATATTTGCTTTATAACTAGTGAAACTACACTTTCAACATGTATAGTTTGAGAAAACATATCTACAGGTTGGATTTCAATAATATCATATACTTCTTTAAGTAAATCCAAATCTCTTACTTGTGTTTTTGGTTCACAAGAAATATAGATAATCTTTTTAGGTTTCAATTCTAAAACAGCATCTAAAAAATCTTTTGTTGATCCATCTCTTGTAGGATCCATAAATAAAACATCAATATGTGTATCTAATGTTTTGATGGTATTACTAACATCATCACAAATAAAATCAACATTGGATATTTGATTATATCGTTTGTTGTTTACTGCATCAATATGTGCATCACGATTCACTTCTACAGCAATTACTTTCTTAGCAACTTTAGATAGCAACAAAGATAATGTGCCTATACCTGAATATGTATCTAAAACTACATCTTTATCAGATATATCTGCCATTTCTATAGCTTTTTTATATAGTTTAAACATTTGTTCTGGATTGATTTGATAAAATGATTTTGCAGATAGTCTAAATGATAAATCATCAATTTTATCTATTAAATATCCTGGACCGTAAACGACTTTTTCATCATCTAATAAAACTAAATGTGTGCTTTTATAATGAATATTTTGAACTGTTGTAACAACTTGACTATGTTTTTTAACAAGCTCTTGACTTATTTTTTTTGCGTTCGGAAGTAAATTACCATTTGTTACAAATACAACCATCATTTCATTTCGATCATAGGATTTTCGAATCAATACATGTTTTAAAATACCAGTATTAGATTTTAAATCATATGCACCAATTTTATATTTATTCATTAATATTTCTATAGTCTTTAATACATTATTGGCATCTCTATCATGAATAAAACAGCCTAAAAAAGGTAATACTTCTCTAGTATG
The DNA here is from genome assembly GCF_016865445.1 of Mariniplasma anaerobium. Lineage (GTDB taxonomy): Bacteria > Bacillota_I > Bacilli_A > Acholeplasmatales > Acholeplasmataceae > Mariniplasma > Mariniplasma anaerobium. The sequence goes on from NZ_AP024412.1 coordinate 1,236,187, forward strand.
TTCTCTATAAAGACCTAATCTAAGCTTTTGTTTATTAGTTTTAGCTGATAAAACAGCCTTATGTCGATAATGTAGCGGTCTATCACTTTTTATAATAGGATTTACAACATTTGAATATCCATGTTCTTCAAATAGGTTTTGAACGTAAGCTTGTTTCATATCAAGTTGGTGTTGATAATCAATATGAAGAAAATCACATCCACCACACTCATAAAATATAGGACAAACTGGTTTTTTTCTAAACTCGCTATTTTCATAAACGTCTTTATCTTTTATTATTCTATTGTTTTGATCATCTATTTCTGCAATTTCATCTGGTAAAAGATATTTAAATCTAGAACCATCTTCTATTATAGAATCTTTCATTTCTTCTAATCTAATACATTTGATTTTCATATAGTTCCCTCTACTAATCATTATAGCATATAAACAAAAAGGGCATAGCCCCTTTTAGATTTAATTTATGTCAAATTTTTCTTTTCTTTTTCTAAAATATATAACTCTTCTACAGCTAATTGTATTTTAGTAACTACATTTTTTTTATGCATAGGATAAATATAAAATGTATCATGCAACGTTGATAAATCAACACAATCACCTTTATGCATATAATCATATTCCACATGGCATCCATACATTGATAACGGTTCTTTTTCTAAATTAATATCGTAAGTCTCATTTTTTAATTTTAAACTAAATCCGTTTGAATCATGGGTCAGCCAACCATTTCCTAAATTAATATATCCTTTAGTATTTGGTAGAGCTTCTACAATTACTTCATCACTAAAACTATATGTTTTATTTTTTAACTGCTTGATTACTTCACTTCTTTGCCATTCATACCAGTCAGGAATATGTGAAAACTCAGTGTCACCTTTTTGAGCCTTAAGTTCTCCATAAACACTCATTTCATATGTTTTTCCACAGGCATTACACCATATGTAATGCTCATCAGAATCCATTTGGTGTTCCTTATGACAACTAGGGCATTGATATAAAATTTTATGAATATTTTTTGCTCTATCTTTGAAATCTATTTTAATATGATTATCCTTTTGCCACTGATACTCATCATAAGTCATAGCTTTACGAATTGATGCATTGATCTCATCAATTGAAAGTGTCTTTAAATCTTCTGGATCAAAGAGCTTAGTCATATCTGCTTTTAAAGGAACTTTTCTCATCTTCAAATTCCATACCGGTTGAGTTAAATAGTCTCCATGCATATTTAAAACAACGACAGGTTTATTAAGCACCTTAACCATTTTTCCTAATGAATCAGGCAAAATGGATGATGTACCGATTAAAGAATATCTTGCTTCTGGATATATAGCGACAATATTATTTAATTTTTCTAATGCGTATTTAATATGTCTAAATAAAACTGTATCATTAGTGAATTTTCGTTTCTCGATTGCACCGACATTCCTTAACAACCATTCTCTTTTTATAAAACCATCAATTGCTACAATATAATTGGCTCTATGTGGAAAAATTGCTTTCGTAGTGACTTTGAAATCTAGAAATGAATGATGCGTACATATTAAAACATAAGGAGGCTTTAGCCCCTTCATACCAACCTTATTTATTTTTAGTTTTCTTCTCCAAACTGTTGGAAAAGATAAAAGCCATGCTACAGGAGTTAAAAAAAACTTTTCCTTACGTGGCTTTTGTGTAATATCAAATCTCTCATATTGATCCATATTTTCTCCATGCCAAATACATAAAAACAAAGATTATGCTTCTACATATTTAATTAAATTTTTGCCTTCTTGCTTTGCTTCATACATCGCTTGATCTGCTATATCAATCATATCCATGATATTTGAGCCATTTTTCATAACAGTTAATCCCATAGATGTATTTGTCAAATTCTCATCATCAATATCTCTAATTTTAGTTGCTTTTATCAAAACTTGTAATACTTTAGCTTTTTTAATAAGTGTTGATTTTTTTGCTTTACTAAACATGACAATGAGTTCATCTCCACCAAAGCGGAATGCAAAATCATCTTCTTCTAAAAAATTTAGAATCGTATTAGAAACAGATGCTAAGACCTGATCACCAATAAGATGTCCATAGGTATCATTTGTCCGTTTAAAGTTATCTAAATCTAAAAATATAATGCCCCATTCTTGTAATTCGCGTTTATCTAAAAATGTTTGTAATTCATATTTCATAAACAAACGATTCAAAAGACCGGTTAGTGGATCAATGTATTTAATGATTGCATTTATCTTTTCATTTTCATATAATAAAGAACGTTTTGTTTGATCAGTAAATACTTCAATTGCGCCAATAACTTTTCCATTTTCAATCAAAGGAATGGCTCTTACATGAACGATGATTCTATGTCCTTTTTTATGTTGTAAATAAACAAAATTATCAGTAACTACATTTTCTCTTATTGATTTTTGTAATGGACATCCATCAAGACAAAGTTTTTTTCCATCTTCATCTATATGATTTAATTTATTATCATAACAATGCGTATTTTCCATTTCTTCTTTTGTAAAGCCTGATATTTTTTCAGCAATCGGATTATAATATAAGATCTTTCTGTCAGGATCGACTATATAAACTGCTTCATGAAAATTATCAAAGTATTTTTTTAGTTGTTCCAACATAAGATAGCCTCTTTTCTATAATACACGTAGTTTTTTTGCCGTTTTCTCCATGATATCAATTGCTTTATCTAACTGCTTTTTCGTATGTAGTGCAGATACCATACATCTAATTCTTCCTGTTCCCATAGGAACAGTTGGGAAAATAATGCCAGAAACATATACTCCATTGTATAATAAACTTTCTGAAAAAGCCATAGTCAGCGCTTCATTTCCTATTATAATTGGTGTAATTGGTGTTTGACTATGCCCTATATCAAAGCCTAGTCTTTCCAATTTTTCTTTAAAATATTTTGCATTGCTCCATAATTTTTCTGTATATTCATCTGATGTTTCAAGCATATTGAATGCTTCGATAATTGCTGCAGCTGCAGCAGGCATCATTGCAGTTGAAAATAACAAAGGTCTTCCTCTATGCAATAGCCAATCTCTCATTTCAGCTGAGCCACATACATAACCACCTACAACACCGATAGCCTTAGATAAAGTACCTACAATAAAATCTACTTGCCCATGTAGTTTAAAATGATCTACTGTGCCTCTTCCTCTATCTCCTAAGACCCCAGATCCATGTGCATCATCAACATAAGTTAAACACTTATATTGTTTAGCTAACCTTACTATTTCTGGTAAATTCGCAATGTCGCCATCCATTGAAAATACACCATCAGTAATAATTAATACTTGTTCATATTGATCTCTTTTTTCTATTAAAATACGTTCTAAATCCTTCATGTCGCTATGTTTGAATACAGCTCTACTTGCTTTTGATAAGCGAACTCCATCAATGATTGATGCATGATTTAATGCATCAGATATAATTAAATCTTTATCTGTTGTGATTGCTTGAATAACACCAGCATTAACATTATATCCAGATTGAAAAACAAGTGCAGCTTCTTCATGCTTAAAATCAGCAATCACTACATCCAATTGTTCATGAATATCCATATTACCAACGATTGTTCTAACTGCTCCAGCACCCACACCATATTTATCTATAGCTTCTTTAGCCGCTTTTTTAAGTCTTGGATGATTTGCAAATCCTAAATAATTATTTGATGATAAGTTGATTACTCTTTTACCATTTAAAGTAATTTCTGCATCACATGGGCCTTCATTTATAGGTAATTTTCTATAGACTCCATCTTTTTTTAATTGATCAATATTTGCTTTTAAAAATGACAATGTTATCACTCCTTACTTTCCGGTATTAAAACTATTTTCCCACTATTTCCAGAAATCATAATCTCCATACCTTTTTCAACTTCCTTTAATGGAAGTCTGTGTGTAATTATTAAATCTAAATCTAATTGATGATTCTTTATTAAAGATGTGACTTGATTCCATGTTTCAAATAAAAGTCTACCAATCACACCATACATTGTAATACCCTTGAAAATAAAATCGTTTGATAAATCAAATTCTACTAAATCTGGAGTAATGCCAAGCATTGACATCTTGCCACCAGCTTTGATATATTTAAATGAACTTTCGATAGCAGATTTATTTCCAGAGAATTCACAAACGACATCAACACCTTTGCCATTTGTTTCTTCTAAAACACGTTCGACTACATTTTCTTCTAATGGATTGATAACTACATGAGCTCCAAGTTTCTTAGCTAGTTCAATACGATACGGGTTAATTTCAATTGCTATAATTTTTTTAGATTTCATAGCTTTAGCAATATTTACACCCATTAATCCAATTGGACCACATCCAACGATAGCAACAGTTTTATCGATAATATCAAAATGAAGCATCGTATGAACTGCATTACCAAGCGGTTCTTGTATAGATAAATATGCTGGATCGATATCCATGTTATTTACAATCAAATTAAATTCTGGCATTTTAATGTATTCTGCAAAACATCCATCTGTGTCAACCCCAATGATTTGAGTGTTTTCACATATATGGTATTCCCCTCGCTTACAAAACTCACATGTACCACAAACTAGATGTGTTTCTGATGAAACAATATCCCCTAGTTTAACTTTAGTAACTTCATTTCCTACCTTAATCACTTGTCCAGAAAATTCGTGTCCCATAATGTTAGGTGGATTCACTCTTTTTGAACTCCATTTATCCCACTTGTATATGTGGACATCAGTTCCACAAATCGAAGTTGCAAGTACTTTAATCAAAACCTCATTGGGTTTTAGTTGCTCAGGAACAATCGCTGTTGTTACCTTACAACCCTTATCTCTTTTTTCTTTAATAATTGCAGTCATTTGCATGAGTACATATCTCCTTATGTAGTTTTTAATAAAAACGCTTTCATAATTTTATTATACGCTAAAATAAGACAAATATAAACCCCCTAATAAAAAAAATAAATAGTGTTTAACTATCTATTTTTAAGTGTATATCCAATTTGTTAATGCAATTAATGTTTTACCATCCTTTATTTGATTATTTATCAATAAATTTTTGGCTTCTTGTTTGCTAAAAAGATATACTTCAATAAATTCATCAACATCCTTATCAATAGGTTTTTCTACCTTATAAGCATCTTTAGCAAGAAAGATTTCAATCTTTTCATCACTGTATCCAACACATGGATATACTTGATAAAGAAATGAAACATCTTTTGAATAATATCCAGTTTCTTCTTCAAGTTCTCTTATTGCACAATCTCTAAATGACTCATTTTTGACATCCATTTTTCCAGCTGGTATCTCAAATATGATTTCATCTAAAGGATATCTATATTGTTTAATTAAAATAACCTTATCCTTTTTAGTAATTGCAAGCATCGCTGCACCACCAGGGTGTTTAATATAGTTACGTTTAGCAACTCTTTGATCTGGCAATCTTACATCATCTTCATAAACATCCATAAATGAGCAAGTGTATACTTTTTTTGAATTTATTTTGATTTCTTTCATTTTTTTATACCGACTTCTTTATCCTTATATTTAATATATGAAATAAAGATGTCTAAAGCATATACTACAACATTAAAATTAACATGTTCTAATGTATCATCAGGAGTGTGATATGAGTTCATTCTATTATCGTTTGTCCATGGCATCCCGATTAACGTGGTTGCTTTAATTCCTTCTTTAGCAAATTCTGCTGCATCAGTACCACCTGTTAAAAATGAAATAGGTTGTTTAAATACAAATCTACCCGCAACTTCAGATACTTCTAATAACTCATCTATAAAATCTTCATCGTACTTAACAAAATCATTTAAATCACTAGTTAAAAAGAATAACTCTTTTTCATCATATAGACAATCAGAATTCAAAAGATAAGTAGGTATTTCTTTTAATTGTTCTTTATGCTTTTTAACATAAGCTCTAGCACCTCTTAAACCCTCTTCTTCGGCATCAAAGCTTAACATGATAACTCTTGTATGGTTTAGATGTTCAACTTCCTTAAAATGCTTTCCTACCATCATCGCAACCATTGATGCAACTAAGTTATCTCCAGCACCTGGTGTACCTTTTTTAGAAGCAAAAAACCACATTTGACCAACTAAAAGAAAAGTGAACGTAAAAAATATACTCAAATATAGATTAAATGCTTCTAATTGAGAAAATATCAAAATTAATAAGTTTACTACTACCATGATGATAATCAAAGCAATCGATCCTGTCACACGAAAACTATAGAGTTTAGGTTGATGTGTTAAAAAATTGAAGATTCTTGCACTATCATGATGTCCACTAACGATAATTTGTTGTTTGACTTCTTTTTTAGGTTCAATGATACCTATAACATTACTTGCTTTTCTTTTTGGATAAAACATATCTAATAATGGTTTATATAAGAAAAACTGTAATACTAAAATAACTAAACTTAAAACTAATAATATCACCGATATAAAAGCTAGATTTAGCCACATAAATATAATTGCTAGTGCATAATTAAAAACTAAAATTTTAATCCAACCTAAAAAAGCCCCTTGATGTATATAAAAATCTTCTTTTTCTGATTGATCACTTATCTTTTTAAAAGAATCCAATATGTGATCTGCTGTATCCAATGATGCTTGATCTCCAGCAAGTCTTGGACCAAATTTGTCAATAATTTTTTGTGTCTCTTCATATACTTGTTCAGTATAGTCTTTTAAATATTTTTTCATTTGCTCACCACTTTTTATTGTTTTATTATATTATAACATGTAATTTATGATTAAAAAGTGCTGAAATAAGATAATATTAATAAATACTTAATTATTTTCATCTATGATTGATGATTAAAATATGTTAGAATACTCCTAAGGTGAATTTATGAATAAAAAGATTGTAGCCGAGCTAAAACACAAATATAATATTGATTTCTTTAACGATATGCTTTTGCAAAAAAGAGAGCATATTAGTTTTTACTTTGCCTTAGACATAAGTCCTATGAAGTTTAATATATTATATGGAGATGTGACTAAAATAGGTTTTAAAGATCAACCTGCATTATATTCTCACGATATTATACCTAATATTTATTTAAATAATGCTTTAGCAGAAGTTGAAGGCAAACAAACGTTTTTACATGATCTTGTTTCTAAAGTTAAATCCATTCAAGATGAATTATATTTTTATATACCACTTAAACACGATAATAATGTCATATGGTTATATATCGGTCTTCATAGAGTTAAAAACTCTACTGACAAACTAGTTTTTGGTCAAGTTTTGCGTATATATCATGATACACCAGATGAAATCACTTACTATAAAAAAACATATCAAGACCCTTTGACCAGACTTTTTACTAGAGAAACTCTTAAAAAACATCTTGATATGCTCAATAATCAATCAAACTCATATGGTGTTTATTTTGATATAGATGGTTTTAAAGAAATCAATGATAGATTAGGGCATCAAGAAGGTGACCAGTTTTTAAAAGATCTAGCAGACTATTTCATATCAAACTGGGAACAAAATGTAATATACTACCGATTAGGTGGTGATGAATTTTTTATATATGTTTATAATCATACAAGAGATGAAATCATTAAGCGTGCTGAAAAACTTATTTATGATATCGAAAACCTAAATGATAAGACAAAAAAAATTGGTGTAAGTGCTTCTGTAGGTATTGTTAAAGTTACAGGAGATAATAGAAATTATCACAGTTTATTAGATCAAGGTGATCAATTCATGTATCAATCAAAAAGAAAAGGCAAAGGCCACATTACAATAAGTGATTAAAAAAAAAAGGAATTCCGCAGAATTCCTTTTTTTTTGCTTTATTTAAATGGTTATAAAGTTTCAGAGATTGTTTTACCTTGCATATGTAAACTCAAATAATCTGGCCCACCTGCTTTAGAATCAGTTCCACTTAAATTAAATCCTCCAAATGGTTGATATCCTACGATTGCTCCAGTACATTTTCTATTTAGATATAGATTACCTACATGAAATTCTTGTCTAGCTTGTTCTAGATGCATACGATTGTTTGATATAACTGCACCAGTTAATCCATATTCTGTATTATTTGCTATCTTTAATGCATCTTCAAAGTCTTTAGCCTTGCATATAGCTAGAACTGGTCCAAAGATTTCTTCTTGCATTAGTCTTGAATCTGGTTTTAAATCTGCAAATATAGTTGGTTGGATGAAATAACCTTTTTCATCATTTGCTTCAGCACCAATTAAAAGTCTTCCTTCTTTTTGACCTATTTCAAAATAACTGGTAATCTTCTTAAATGCTAAATGATCATTTACTGGACCCATAAAGTGTTCTTGTTTCTCTGGATTACCTACTTTTATTTGTCTAGTTAATCTAACGACTTTATCAAGTACTTGATCATAAACATCATCTACAATGATTGCTCTTGAACATGCACTACATTTTTGACCACTAAATCCAAATGCTGATTTAACGATAGATTCAGCTGCTAAATCTAGGTTTGCATCACTATCTACAACAATAGCATCTTTACCACCCATTTCCGCAATCACACGTTTTAACCAAATTTGACCTTCTTGTAATTTTGCTGCTTTTTCGTAAATACCAACACCTACATCTTTACTACCTGTAAATGAAATAAATCTTGTTTTTGGATGTTTGACTAAATACTCACCAATTTCACTACCTTTACCAGGAAGGAAATTAACAACACCATTAGGAAGCCCTGCTTCTTCTAATACTTCAATAAACTTATAACCAATAACTTGTGTAGTACTTGCTGGTTTTAAGATTACAGTATTACCTGATACCACTGCAGCACTTGTCATACCCACTAATATCGCTAATGGGAAATTCCATGGGGGTATAACGACACCTACACCAAGAGGGATATATTTATACTCATTTCTTTCTAAATTTCTTCTACTTAAAATCTTATCATCTATTTTTAACATATCAAGCATTTGTCTACCATAATACTCTAAAAAATCGATAGCTTCTGCAACGTCTGCGTCAGCTTCAGGCCATGGTTTACCAGCTTCTTTTGTCATTAAAGCAGAAAATTCAAATTTTCTCTTTCTCAAGATTGCTGCTGACTTAAATAAAACATCTGCTCTAAGTTTAGGGTCAACTTTCTTCCATGTTTCAAAAGCTTCTAAAGCAGCTTTCATTGCTAAATCTGCTTCTTTAATAGATGCTTGAGAGATTGTTCCTACTATTTCTTGATGATTAGAAGGATTAATAGAGTTTAAAGTTTTATCTGTTTTAACTCTTTTACCATCAATAACTAAATCGTAAGATTCACCAAGATAAGTATAGACTGTTCTAATCCCATCTTCATATTTTTTTACATTAGCATCTGAAGTGAAATCTGTTAGTGGTTCTGTTTTGTAACTGTACATTGACATAATATTTTCTCCTTTTTTTATACAACTGATTTTTCTATATTTATTTTTTTATCATTTAAAAATCTTTTGATTGATAAAGTTTCGATATTTAATACTGGCTTTTGGCCTAAAACTAATTCTGATATTAAAAGTCCAGTCATTGGGGCAAGCATAAATCCATGTCCAGAAAATCCACAAGCCATATAAAAATTATCTAATTCTATTGACTTAGATATAATAGGTTGATGATCTTTTGACATATTATAAGATCCTCCCCATTGTCTAACTATATTCAGTTTACCAATTTTAGGCATGATATCACAAACTGTTTGACTCATTTCATCTAAAAATTCCCAAGAACTTGACATATCATGACTAGGTAAAGCATTAAAATTAGATCGTCCAATCAAAAATGCACCATGAGGAACTTGCTGACAATAAATATTTTTAGAAAAACTCATCACCATAGGACCTTGCATAGGCTCTACTGGTTCAGTGGCTAGAATTTCATGATTTTCTGAAAATACTGGAATATCTATATCCGCCATTTTTCCTATTTCAGATGCATACCCACCAGCTGCATTAATGCATACCGATACATCATAAATTTCTTTATCTGTAATAACTTTATTAACTTTATGATCATTAACTTCTAAATCTTTAACTTCTTCAAAAAAATGAAATTCAACACCTAATCTCAAACATGCTTTATAAAACGCTTCAGTCATTTTAAATGGATTTAAATGACCATCTGTCTTGCAAAATGTAGCACTTAAAAATGAATCCGGATTTAAATGAGGCACGATTTCTAATGCTTCTTTTCTATTTACTACTTTTGATGGAATACCCAATCTGTTTTGAAGAATAACATTTTTTTTAAATTGATTTTCTTCTTCAATGGTTGTAGCAAGAATTAAATACCCTTCTTGTTTAAGCTCAACGTCATCATCATAGTCTAAAATTTCATTTGCCTTTTCAAAAAATTCCATACTCATTTTTGCTAAAAGACAATTCATTTTGGTCTGCCATTGTTGTCTAACACCTGCACCACATCGACCTGTTGCACCATTTGTAAAATATCCTTTATCAATGACTAATATATCTTTAACTCCTTGAATCGCTAAATGATATGCAATACTCATACCACTTATACCAGCTCCAATGATACATATATTCTTTTTCATTTCTTTATCTCCTTATTAATCTTTTCTAAAGAGATACCTTGAATCATTGGTCTCGAGTGATGTGTTTTTACATTTTCAATTTTTTTATCTAAATATTTAGCTAATTCTTTTTGAATAAGTATACCACAAGTATTGGCTTGACAAGGCCCCATCCCAATTCTAAGGAGTCTTTTTAAATCTTCAAATGTTTCATAACCTTCATCAATTTTTTTATGTAAATCCTCTAAAGTAACATCTTCACATCTGCACATGATAATATCTTTTTTTTCCATATTTATATCCTCACTGTGATGAATTCATGTAAAAATTCTACAGGTACACTGACTTCAATTAAGGCTGTTTGATCTTGGTTTTTATTCATTTTAACTTTTAAAACTTCACATTTACAAATCTCTTCTCCTGATCTATTCATACCTTTAAGAATATCTCCGACTTTTGGTTTAGGATTGAGTTCATAGGCTATTTTAAAAATCGCTTTATTATTTTTTATCTGTGCAACCATAATTGCAAGGCCTGGACAACTTGTCACACATATCCCACAACCAGTACATAAATCTACATCTAATACAGGAACATCATTTATGTTTTGACCAATATATATTGCATCAAATGGACAACTTGTACTACAAGGATTACACGGGATTTCTTCATAACATTCGATGATTGCTTTAGGTTTAAAGAGCGTTTTTTCATCAAAAAATTTAGATAAAATTAAATCTTTTGTGGGTACTCCAGTTTTATCTAGCATCTGTCATCAGCTCCTTCATTTTATCTAAACCTTTGCGTGTTTTTACACCAAAAGGTCCACCTCTTAATATAGTTAGCTCATTTTCATAGCCTTCAACTTTTTGTTCATATGATGGATGTTTTTGATCCAAATAGCTAGAAACATATAGTCCTGTTAAATAACCTTCCATCATTGCTGAAGAAGCTTCTTCTATACCTATATTGTCTCCACATGAAAAAATACCATCAACACTTGTCATATGTTTTTCATTTACTAAAGGAATCATTCCACCTAATTCAGCAATATAAGCAGTTTTTGCCCCAACCATATCTAATATTTGATAACCAGGTGCGAGACCTATAGAGATGCATATAGCATCAGTTTTTATAATTTCTGAAGTATCTATGATTTCTTGAAATTTTTCGTCTAATGAAATAATTTCACATCCTTGGACTGATCCATTACCAATTGCTCTTTTTATCGTCTTATTTGTATATATTGGAACACCTAATCTTCTTAATTTAGAGGCATGAACTTTATAACCACCAATTTTAGATGATGCTTCAATAACAGCTTTAACTTTTACACCCGCTTGGATAAGTTGATAACTTACAATAAGTCCAATATTACCTGAACCAATCATTACAACTTCTTTTGCTGGTAATACCCCAAATTGATTCATTAATGTTTGGACAGCTCCAGCTCCATAAATACCAGGAAGATCATTATTTTCAAAAGCTAAGAACTTTTCACTTGCACCAGTTGCAACGATTACTGCTTTACTTTTGATTTTTATATAAGTATCATTATGTAAAATGGTCGCAACTTTATCTTGATATAAACCTAATAAAGACGCTTGATTATAAACTATTAGATTAGGATGATTGATAACTTTATCTATTAAGATTTTTGCAATATCAAAACCTCTAGTTTTCGCATATTGCTGTTTTGATCCAAAAAACTTATGTGTTTGTTTAACGAGTTGTCCACCTAACGATAACCCTCTATCAACGATAACCACTTTTAAATTGCTCTCAAGCAGCATATTTGCAGCACAAAGTCCTGAAGGTCCTCCACCAATGATTAAAACATCTGTATAAATCATTTATAGACCCCCTTATCAGCTTGTCTTTCAATAACCATGCCAGCCTTAAGTTTTGTCATACAAGTTTTTACATTAGGTTTTCCATCAACAATCATCTTGCATGATGAACAATTCCCTATTGCACAGTAAAAGCCTCTAGGTCTTTTTAGTTTAATGCTTAAACTAAAAACATTGATTCCTAGATTAACTAATGCAGAAGCGATGGTATCTCCCATTTTACCAACAACTTTTTTGCCTTCAAAAATAAATTCAATGTCTTCTTGTTCCTCAAATCTTAAAATCGGATGTGAATCTATGCGCATATCTATGCCCTCTTTTAGATAATTTGGTGTTTAATCTTCAATTTTTTGTCAATTGCGTTTGCTGCTTTTTTTCCTGCTCCCATAGCTAAAATAACTGTTGCTGAACCGGTTACTGCATCTCCTCCTGCATAAACATAATCTTTTGTTGTAAGTCCAGTACTTTCTTCTACTATTAAGCATCCCCATTTATTTACTTCTAGATTTTTAGTTGTTTGTGATATTAAAGGATTTGGTGTTGTACCAACTGCAACAACTAAAACATCTATATTTAAATCAAAATTAGAATTCTCAACTGGAATAGGTCGTCTTCTGCCAGAAGCATCTTTTTCTCCTAATTCCATTTTAATACAGTTAACTTTCTTAACAAATCCTTTATTATCTCCAATAACTTTTGTAGGATGTGTTAGTATATTAAAAATAACTCCCTCTTCTATAGCATGTTCTATTTCTTCTGATCTTGCAGGAAGTTCTTCCATTGATCTTCGATAAATGATATGAACTTCTTTTGCTCCTAGTCTTATGGCAGATCTTGCTGCATCAATTGCAACATTTCCACCACCAACGACACCGACAATTTCTCCTCTATAAATTGGAGTCGCTTGTGTTTTGTCATATGCTTTCATCAAATTAATTCTTGTTAAAAACTCATTTGCAGAGTAAACTCCGTTTAACTCTTCACCTTCAATATTTAGAAATTTAGGTAATCCTGCCCCTGTACCTAAAAAAACTGCTTCATAACCGTCTTCAAACAAATCACTAATATATAGGGTTTTACCAATAATCATACTTGTCTGAATACAAGCGCCTTGTTTAATTAATTGATCAATTTCTTTTTTAACGATTTCTTTAGGTAATCTAAATTCTGGAATACCATATACTAATACACCACCTGGTGTATGTAAACTTTCAAAAATAGTAACATCATATCCTAGCTGTAAAAGTTGGCTTGCACAAGATAGTCCTGCTGGCCCACTGCCTGCAATTGCAACTTTTATATTATTTTTTTCTCTTTTAATATTCTTTAATTCTATATTTTCTTGATAATGATGGTCAGCTACAAATCTTTCTAATCTTCCAATACCTACTGCTTCACCTTTGATACCTCTAACACAAGCACTTTCACATTGTACTTCCTGTGGACACACTCTGCCACAAACAGCAGGTAATACACTATCATTTAATATGATTTGATATGCATCTTCAAAATTAGATTGTTTGATTTGTCTAATAAATCCTGGAATATCAATCCCCACAGGACAAGCTGCAACACAAGGCTTATGTTTACATTCTAAACATCTTTCTGCTTCAAAAATCGCATCATTAGAATCATAACCTAGCGATACTTCTTCAAAATTTTTTATTCTAATGGATGGATCTATGGTTGGCATTTTTGTTTTATGCTTCTCTAGATTCATGAATGTCCACCTTTTTCAGCTAAGCACTTATAATTTTTAGTTTCTGTTTCTTTATACATGTTGTTTCTAGATTGTAATAAATCAAAGTCAACCAAATGACCATCAAAATCTGGTCCATCAACACATGCAAATTTTATGTCTTTTCCAACTTTTACTCTGCATCCTCCGCACATGCCAGTTCCATCAACCATAATTGGATTGAGACTAACTGTAGTTCCTATGTTATATTTAGCTGTCAACTGACTAACCATTTTCATCATAATGATTGGACCTATCGCAAAAACATGGTCATATGTTTGCCCGTTTTTTAATAGATCAGATAATATATCAGTCACAAATCCTTTTGTCTGATAACTGCCATCATCAGTAGAAACAAAAACATGATTTGCTATTTTTTCAAATTTTTGATGTAGGATCATATCATTTTTTGATTTAAATCCTATGATTACATCTACTTCTACATTTTTTAAAGATAAAGCTTTTGCAACTGGATAAGCGATTGCGCAACCCACACCACCACCTATGACACAAACTTTTTTAAATCCCTCAATATGTGTTGGTTTTCCAAGTGGACCTACAAGATCTAGGATATCATCTCCAACATTAAGTTCATTTAATTCATAGGTTGTAGAACCTATGACTTGAAATATAATTGTTAATAAACCATTTTCATGATCCATATCTGAGATTGTTAAAGGAATTCTTTCTGATTTTTCATTAATTCTAAGCATAACAAATTGGCCTGCTTGCGCATGCTTTAAAATTTGAGGTGCATATATCTTCATTTCTGTTACTGATTTACTAAGCACTTTTTTAGATATAATTTTATTCATAAATAAAAAACCTTCTTCGTTTTATTTTATTATATCATCAAAAATATACAAAAAGAAGTATCAAAAAGAAAAGCCCTTAAGATTTATCTTAAGGACTCTATTTTATACGCTAGATTTTAGTAGTCTTTGTTCTCTTCTGTCTATATCAATTTTCGGCATAAAATCAATTCGATTATAAAAGAATATACCTACAAAAATTATTAAAACATTGCTAATTAGCATTGCATACCATATACCACTACTTCCGATCTGTGTTGTATATTTAAATATTAATATAGCTGGTATACGTAGTATCCATAATCTTGCAATTGAAAATGCAAACGTGAATTTCGTATTACCGGTTCCATTAAATGTACCCATAAATGTCTGAAATATACCCATTAGAGGAAGTCCAATCAATAAATAAAACATATACTCAACTCCAAGATTTAAAGCTGTTGGATCATCTTTAATGAAGATGCCTATTAAAGGTGCTCTAAACCAAATAACTATAAAACTACCGATGCCCATTAAAAGAACTGACAAGATCATTGCTTTTCTAAATGCTTCTCTTGCTCGATCAGGATTTTGATTGCCTATATTTTGTCCTAAATAAGCAGCCAATACACCACCAATAGCCATCACTGGATGCAAAATAATACTTGTAATTCTATTGCCAACACTAAATGCTGCCACCGTTTGCGCACCATAAGTTAAAATGATTGTGTTCATTATGATAAATCCTATTGCTGTAATCGATTGTCCAAGTGAAGCAGGGACAGCATATTTTGCAATCTTTCTTACAATATCAAAGTCGACATGCAATATACTTTTATCAAGTGTTACTCCCTGTTTAGCATTAAATAATTGATAAATAATAAATGGAACAACACTGATATTAGCGATTAGTGTTGCAATTGCTGCTCCACTAACTCCAAATCCAAATGTTGATATTAATAATGGTGATAATATGATATTAATAATAATCGTAATGACACCATAAATAACTGGAGTGACCGTATCTCCACTAGATTGTCTAATTGCAGTAAAAGCAAAAAATATAAAAACAAAAGGTAATTCAAATGCTCTTATTTGTAAATATTTTACGCTGTTTTCTAAAGTGTAACCTTCAGTTCCCATGAGTTCCATAACAGGTTTTGCTAAGAAAAAAGCTCCAATATTTAAGAAAACACCTAAGGCTATTGCAATCATAACTAAATTAGCTGCAAACTTCTTGGCTTTTTCCATTTGTTTGGAACCTAAATGTTGAGAAATTAATGCTGTACCTGCAGCACTTAGTCCAATGCCTAATGATATGTAGGCAAAGAAAACGGGAAACGTCAACGATATAGAATTAATTGCTTCGGTTGAATACCCTGGTATCTCAGAAACAAAAAACATATCAATGACATCATGAAATGTCTTGATAAGATTATTTAGCATTAAAGGAATAGATAAAATAAGTAATCCTTTAAATATATTTTTATCATGTAATATAAGATGTTGCTTTTTCTCATCTTTTGACAAATTCATCACCGTCCAGCATTCAATTATATCATACTTTTTAATGTTTTTTAACAAAAAAAGTATCTTAAATAGATACTTTTTTTCTATATTATTTTTAAATTTATATTACATAGTTGGTGTAAAAGACATATTATTAATTGCTCTCATTTCAACAACTAATAAAACCAAGCTTACAATTCCAGATAAGATATCAGCTGCTGCAAAAGCGAACCATATCCCTTTCATATCATTTAATACGTAAGTTAGTAAATATACTAATGGAATAAAAAACAATACTTGTCTTGATAATGTAATGATCATTGCACGAATTGGATATCCTAGAGCTTGAAAAACTGCACTTACAATAACTTGGAAACCAACCAATAAGAAACCATACGATACAATTCTAAATGCATAAGTTCCATATTCGATAAATAATGGATCGTTTTCTTGGCTAAATAATGTAAATATAGTAGGCGCTAGAAATTGAATAAATATAAATCCAAATACAAAATAAATTAAAATGATTTTTGTTGCATATAAGATAGTGTCTTTCATACGCTTAATATTCCTTGCTCCAAAGTTAAACCCAACAATTGGAACCATGCCTTGTACGATACCAAAACTAGGTAGGAACACAAAATTTATAACTCTATTAATGACGCCATATATTGCTATATAAATACCTGGCTCATTTACAGCATATTTATTAATAAGTTTATAAATAACAATTGCTAAAAATGCACCTAATGAATTTCTAAGAAATGTAGGGAATCCTACAACAACAATTTCTCTAATAGTTTGTATATCTATATGGAACCATTTATCAAGTTTGATTTTTAAATTTGAATTTTTATCTAAAGATTTATAAACGATAAAGCCTAATCCAATAAATTGTGCAATCACAGTAGCTATAGCTGCACCTTTAACACCTAAACCAAAACCAAAGATAAATATTGGGTCTAAAATAATATTTGCTCCAGCAGAAATAATTAATGAATACATTGCTACTTTTGATCTACTTTCTGCTCTTGTAAGGTTGTTTAAAACCATAGATAACGATTGTGGAACAAGCCCAATTAAGATGATACTTAAATAATCATAAGCAAACCCTATGTTTTCTGATGTTGCTCCAAAGAAAACCAATAGATCATCAATAAATATAAATGCTAAAAAGGTAAATATCGTTGCTAAAACGATATCAATTCTAAGTGCCGTATTAACAGCATCCTCCATTTTTTTATAGTCTCTTCTACCAAATGCTCTACTAAATACAGATGCTGCACCTATTCCAATCATTAAACCAATCGCAAAAACTATCATTTGTATTGGAAAAGCAAATGCGAGTCCTCCAATTGCAAGTTCTCCTGCAGATTTTGCAACAAATAAAGCATCTACTAAATTATAGAGTGCATTAATAGCCATACCCGCAATAGCAGGTATGGATAATTTTATAAGTAGTTTTTTTACATCATATTCTCTTAATAATTTCTCATTTTCTTTATTCATATGTGTCCCATCTTTTTAAAATAAAAAAATATGGTGAAGTTACCGAGGATCGAACTCGGGACCCCTTGCACGTCAAGCAAGTGCTCTCCCGCTGAGCTATAACTCCAACCATATATATTATACATATATTTATTTTTTTTACAAATAATTTATTTCGCTAGTTTTCTCCATGGACTTACATATCCACCTGACAAAATAGAAACCTCATTTGCAACAACTAAAGCTTTTTCATCTGCATCTTTGATTAGACTTATGATAGTTTCTTTATTCTTTCGATTCGCAAAAATCATTAAAACAGTTCTATCACTATCTTTACCTTTTGCATCCAGGCTTGTTACACCATGACCGTTTGCGCGAAGAATTCTTACAATCATATCTGCACCAACTCTATCTGATATCACTTGAAGTAAAATCTTACCTACAGCAACTCTATTTTCAATAAACGAACCTACATAAACGCCTAATGCAAAACCTATAGAATATACAATACCTTTTATAGGTGTTTCACTAACACCTTGTATAACTGAACTTGCAATAAAAACCCATAATAATATCTCAACAACTGCTAAAGCAGTCCCTTGTTTTCTATATCCTTTACTAATTAATATAATACGCATCGTACCAATAGTAACTTCTATTATTTTTGCCACAAATATTAATAATAATTCCCAAAATGGTACGGCTGTAAAAAAATGACCGATTGCTTCCCACATATTAACACCTCTTTCTATTTTCTAATCTAGTTGATTGCTTACTTGTTCTATTTTTTGAGTGTAATAAGACTCAATATCTCTTAAATCAAATTCAATTTGATCAAATAAAGTATCTGAATTAACATCTTGTTCATATAATGATTTAGCTTGTAAATATGCTGCTAGGTATCTTTCATATCTAAATAGACCATTTTGGGGATCTATGAGTTCTCTTAAGTAATCCTTATATTGGTTCATATAAGTATCATAAGACAATATCCTATCTGATAAAGGATGTTCATATGACTCAACACCAAGAAGTTCTGCATTTAAATTAAACCATTGTTCAATATCTTGATTAATTGTGAAATCTTCTGTTGGATTCCATCCAACTCCAAAGCTATGATCATAATCATATGGGATCATATGCCACAGTAAAGATGTTTCTTCTTGATATAAATAATAATTATTTGCCATTGCTCTATAGTCATCAGGGTTACCTATTAATACACCTAAAGCAAGCAATCTTAAGAAATTATCAACATCAAATATGCTTTCTATTTGATTTTCAAATTCTAGATCTGTCCATGTATTGATATCATCAATAAATTGAATTAACGCTTCATGATTTGAAGTCTTTTTGTTGTTTTTTAAATCATATGTTGGTCTATAATTAATACTTTCATCTTTAATGCCCATCTCTTGTTCGCTATAATTATTTTGAAGAGATGCTGGCTTAAATCCTTGCCAAAGAGATTTATATAAATCACCATCTCTGTTATCTTCATCAAATCGTTTTTCTAAAAAAAGCTTGTCAACAGGTTCAAAAACAGTATAAAGTCCATAATAATATGTTTCATCACCTATTTTTATGTATAAATTCGATAATGTTGCTTGAGGTGCCACAACACCAAAATCATTAAATAGATCAAATGAAAACTTTTCGTTAATATATGTAGAATCTTGATTTCTATTATATTTTAATTCAAGTTCTTCAACATCAAAGACTGTTCGATCATCGTAGATATCAAATTGATCTTGATCAAAATCCTCATGAAATGAGATTTTAAAATGAGATTTATTCAAATTACCTTCATCATCTTCTAAAATAACTCTTGATGTGTTTCCTTTAGATCTAATACCTATATTTTCTATGACAATTTGGCTATCAGTTTGATCACTACTATAATACATTTTAGCTTTAGCATAAGCATCTGTTCTATAATTTCCAAATTGCTCATAATAATCATTCATTTCTTGATTAAGCCCATCCCATTGATCTTGACTAATTTCAATAATGATATCTTTTTTTATCTCATCATTAAAAAAATCTGAAAATGATAATGTTTCTTCGATTTGATCTGGAATTATAATTACATCTTGTTGTTCTTCTTCTATAGCATCACTACAAGCATATAAGACTACTTCAAGTAAAATAAATAACATCAATAAAAATGTTTTTTTGATCATTTGATTCCTCCAATAACAGTCATTCATTTCTATTATAACAAACAAAAAGAAAAAGGCTAAACTTTCTTAGCCTTTTTTAATTAAATCATTTATTTATTATCAATCTGATTCCGGTGTTTCATTTGGATATACTAAATCATTTAAAGCTATTTTTTGAGTAATCATCTCAGATTCTATGTGATAAACGGTAATTTCTAAATAAGAAAATGTGTAGATGTATCGATCAGTGACTTGATTATTGACAGTATTTTCGATATAAATAGCTCTTTCAATGGACATAAAGTATTCGCTTTGATTATGTTTAATCATTATTGGATCTGATATGATATCTTGACTATCAAAGTCAATAAAGAATATAACAAATATACTTTCATAATAATAATCATTTTGATCATAATGATACGTATTCATCGGAAATCCTACGATACCTTTAGATGCATCAATCATTAATGCTTTTGGATTATAAATGGCTTCAGAGAAACTATATGTATATCCATCATCAGGATCACTTGCAAAACTATACGTTTCTAAAGGTTCTGTTTGATTTGTATCATACGCACTTAGTTTTAAACCTGTTATACTACCATCAGCATTCGCATCAAATCCAAATCCTATCAAATAATTATCTTCATTCCACACATGCATATATGTAGAATATCCTTCTTCTATAATTGGATCATCTTTAATAAACGGGCTATATGGATCTGATAAATCAATGGTATATAATGGGTCAGTTTGTAAGAATGTAACAACTTGTGCATACGTCTTATTAAATCTTACTGATTTTACAGTTTCACCTTCTAGACCTAAATTTTCATCAATTTTAGATGCGATATTAAGTACGTCTTCATCTAAGTCCTCTTCTAAAATATATAATCTATTTTTTGCTGGCCATGAGTTTGATGTAACAACTCTTAGATATCCATCATATTCATCCATCCAATAAG